>CACWKJ010000033.1 GCA_902761395.1 uncultured Elusimicrobium sp.
ACCGTAGCCGCTTTCGGAAAATATGAAATATATAAAGACGATTTAACATTATTTGAACCGGAATGGGTTGCCGGTTTAAATGCAAGACTTGATATTTTTAAAGGCGGAGAAGATTACGACGAGTATAAAGCATATTCAAAACAAGTTGAAGTTTTGGATTTATATATTCAAAATGCAAACAAAATGATTGATACCGCAGTAAAAAAATATCATCATGAAGCACAAGCTGCTCTTGAACAATATGAAAGTTTAAAAAGTTCTCAGGATTTAACCGAAGAAAACTTGAATCTTTATAAGAAATCGTTTAAAGAAGGCCTTGCAACATCAATAGAAGTAATCGATGCCGAACTTGCTTTGGAAAAAGTAAGATTGGAGCAATCTCAGGCATTATTTGACTTTAATGTTGCTTATGCAAAACTTATGGATATATGTGGTAATTCACAAATATTAATGGATAATATTATAGGAGAAGCTGAAAACAATGAAAAATAAAATAAAATTTTATTATTTTTGTTACTATCTTTTACGGTATGCATGTTTTCCTGCTCTAACAGGCAAAAACAAACTATTTCGGGAGAAGTTGATGCAACGGAAATTGATATCGGAGTAAAAGTTCCCGGAAGAATTGCCGAAATATTTATTACCGAAGGACAAACTGTAAAAAAAGGTGATATTTTGGGAAGACTCGAAGGAAAAGAGCTTGATGCAAAATTAAAAACAATTAATGCGGCACTGAAAGAAGCTCAAGATCAGTTTTTGCTTGCCGAAAAAACATATAACAGAATAAAAACTCTTTATAATGACGGTATTGTTCCTAAACAGCAATATGATGAAGTTGAATACAAATATAATGCCGCATTACAAAAAATAAATGCAACTCAAGGACAAAAAAATGAGATTATGGCTTATTACGACGAACTTACGATTGTTGCTCCTATCGACGGTGAAGTAACACAAGTTATATCCAATCCGGGAGAACTTGTTGCTACGGGTTATCCTATTATTACATTGCTTAATACAGACGATATGTGGGTTGTATTTAATATAAGAGAAGATCTTTTAAATAATCTTCAAAAAGACAAAGAAATAAAAGTTTATATTCCCGCAATAAAAGAAACATTAAACATGAAAATCAGTTATGTTTCAGCCATGGCAAGTTTTGCTTCATGGAAACCGACTAATCAACAAAACAATTACGATTTAAAAACTTTTGAAGTGAGAGCAAAACCAAACGAAAAAATAGAAAATTTAAGACCGGGAATGACAGCAGTCTTAAAAGATTAGAAGATTGTAATGAGTTATCTTATTGATGTAATCATAAAAGAACTAAAACACATATTTACGAGCAAATATTATTTGTTTTTAATATGTTTGTGGCCTTTCATAGATTTTATTTTCTTGGGCGGAATATATTATTACGGTAATGTTCAAAACATGCCTATTGCCATAATAGATAAAGATCATTCCAAAATATCAAGAACGGTTTCAAGATTTTTTGATACTTCCTATGCTTTTGATGTTAAATACAAATTAGATGATGTGGAAGATTTCAGATATTTGATTGCCGAAAACAAAATATATATGGGTGTTTATATACCTAAAGACACTCAAAAGAATATAAAAAAATCTTTACCTGCTGAAATAAGTTTTTATATAGACGGCTCAAATTATCTTACAGCAAACCTTTCGGAAATAGAAGGTGCAAATATACTTGGAACAATAAATGCCGGTCTCAAAAACACAATGATGAAAAAAAAGGGTATTCAATCCAAACAGGCAAAAGCAATGATGTTGCCTATACAGAATGATACTTCAAAGTTATTTAATCCTACATATCATTACGGATACTTCTTAACACCGGGATTATGGATTTCAATTTTGGGGCAACTCTTTTTAATATTCGGAACTTTAACCATAGGCAGAGAACTCGAGAGAAAAGAAAAATTTTCAAACTCCGTATTTTTATTTATATTGGGAAAACTGCTTGTTTATACAGTGATATCGGTTATATATTTTGAAATATTGTTTAGAGTCTTTTTCCCCGCTTTTCAAATTCCTTTCGACGGAAACACTTCAGGTGCAATAATTTTAAGTGTACTGTTTATAATTTCAACAATCTTACTCGGTATGCTTATGCCTGCAGTGACGGGTAACAGACTCGATGCTTTAAAAGGTTGCCTTTTAATAGGTGCTCCCGCATTTTTGTTATCCGGTTATACATGGCCTTTGGAACAAATGCCTATATTAATGTCAACTATTGCAAAATTTATTCCCCTGTCCGCTTATTTGGAAGGTTTCAGAAAAATATTTCAACAAAATATGCAACCAGAATATATAATACCCTTTGCTAAAATATTAATAACATTACTCATTTTATATTTCTTGATTACTTATATATTTTTGAGAATACGAAACAAGACGATAAAAAACACCGGCAAACAGGTTAACGGGTAAAACAAAAGATGAAATTGTTTAAGCAAATATTATTACGGGAATTTAAAAGATTTTTTACATCAAAAGATTTGGTTTTGATATGTATTATCGCTCCTATCGTATATTCATTCGGTATAACATACATATATCACAAGCAAAATCCGAGAGATATAAAAATCGCACTTGTAAATCAAGATAATTCCGCAATATCAAGGCAATACGGCAGAATGATAGATTCCACCCCCGAACTTAATATTGTTGATTATTTTCCGTCAACATATGCTGCTTATAATGCAATTTTTACAAACAAGGTTGATTTGTTTTATTTTATACCGAGCAATTTTTCCACGAACTTAAAAAGAGCCAAAAGCACCTTTGCTTTTATCGGTGCAAATGCAAGTAATTTCATGGTTTCAAGTACCGCAATAAAAACGATAGTTATGACTTCACAATTTCTGGCAGCTCAGGTGTCCGCAAGTTTTTTAATAAAGAACGGAATTTCAAAAAATTCGGCGATGCAAATGATACAGCCCATAAAAGGTAATTTTAAGTGGATGTTTAATCCTACAAAGACTTATGCAAACTTTTTCATTCCTTTTGTTTTATTTGCAATATTTCAACAAATTCTTATAGTAGCCGTTTGTCATACAATGAGTTTGGAAACACAGGAAAAAACATGGAAAGACTTATATAAAATAACGAATAATAAAATTATGCCTATTCTGTTCGGTAAAGCTGTCCCTTATGTATGTGCCGCCCTTTTTATGGTATTATTGTTCATATTTTTTGTTTTTCCGTTCAATTCCATATTTCAAACATCAATAATAAATCTTTTATTATTATCGTTAATATATTCTTTTGTTATCGTATTTTTTGCCATGTTAATATCCCACTTATTCAAAAGCCCGGTAGTGTCTTTATGTGCATTAACATTTTATTCCATGCCTGTTCTGTTAATTTCCGGTTTTGCTTGGCCGATATATATGTTACCTTCATATTTAAAGATAGCAGCTTATATTTTCCCTTCCACATATTTTGTGAACATTTTCAGGTTTTATTCTCTAAATACTATTTGGATAGGTTATGCGACATATTGTGTATTAAGTTTAACCGTCTTCTTTTTGATTTGTCTTATATTAAACTTTGTAATATTCAAACTTAAAATCGCATATGCACAAAAAACAGACAGACCGTAAAAACGATCTGTCTGTAATCAATGTATTAAAAACTCATGAATTTTTATTCGGAAAACAAATCTCTTTCGTCGAGAATACCTATAGGGTTTCCTTTTTCATCCACTACAGGTATGTTATCAATATTCTTTTTCTGCAATATTTTTTCAGCCTCGGCAACAAGCATATCCGGCGACAATGTCGACGGATTTTTTGTCATAACTTCCGATATCTTTTTCTTCAACAAATTGTCGTGTAACTGAATTTGTCTTCTTAAATCACCATCGGTAAAAAATCCCACAAGTTTACCGCTTTCATCCACAACACTCGTTGCACCGACTCTTGTTCCAGTCATAATTAAAAGAGCATCCTGAACGGTGGCAGTTTCTTTTACTATAGGGTTTGCTTTACCTTGTCTCATAATTTCTTTAACTTTCATTGTTAATCTCTTAATTTTGTTACCTATAGCACCCAAAGGATGAAATATAGCAAAATCTTCCTTTTTAAAACCTTTCCTTTCGGATAGAACGAGTGCCAATGCGTCACCTAAAGCAAGTAATGCCGTTGTTGATGACGTGGGTGCCAAATTATAAGGACAAGCTTCTTTTTCCACCGAAGAATCTATAATAACATCACAATTTTTCCATGTAGGAGAATCTGTTTTGCCGGTAATTGCTATAATTTTCAAATTCATTTTTTGCAATACCGGTAACACTTGTTTAATTTCTTCTGTTTCACCGGAATATGATAACATTATTACAACATCATCTTTCATTATCATACCCAAATCACCATGCAGACATTCTGCAGGATGTAAATATATCGCAGGAACACCTATAGAAGCCATAGTAGCAGCTATTTTTCTGCCGATATGACCAGATTTTCCAAGACCTATAATAACAACTCTGCCGGACGATTTTTCTATTAAAGAAACCGCTTTTATAAACTGATCATCTAAATGATTTATTTGATCTTTTACGGCTTTAGCTTCCAAATTTAATGTATCTATAGCTCTTTGTATATTAATTTGTTCCATTGTAAATTACCTTAAACTGTGAGCATTTTTAATAAAGTCTGCCATTTTATTAAAATCTTTTCTTCTTTGCAGTCTTTCTATACTTGTATCCGCTTCAACGCCGAACGGTTTTGCTTTTTCCATAACTTCACCGACATTTTCGGAAGAAATATTTCCTGTTATAAAATAAGGAACCGCTACTTGTTCAAGTCCGGAAAGAGCATCTAAAGCAAGAACATCTTTTCCCTGCTCGTCTTGTGTAGCTATATCCAAAACAAAATAGTCTACATTGCCTACATAAGGTTGTAATTTTATTACATCGGCTATGCTTGTAAACTTCATATATTTAAAAACTTTTACACCTAATGCCACTGCCAATGCCTTACAAAACTCCGGAGTTTCCGAACCGTTTAACTGAACAACCTTTATTCCTGTTTTTTTAACTACTTTCGTTATTGCTTTACTGTCCTGGTCAAAAAATATTCCGACAGCCAAAACAAAAGGCGGAAGTTTTTCGTTAACTTCTTTTAACATTTTATCGGAAACTTTTTTGGGAGAATCTTTTATCAACTGAAACCCTAAATAATCAGCCCCTAAGTTTGTTGCATTTAAAGCATCGTCGTAATTTGTTATACCGCAAATTTTTACTTTAAGCATTTTCTATTTCCCGTAAATTTTTTTTGGATCAAAAACTTTTTTACCTACAATTCTTGTATTTCCGGTAAAAGATAACTTTCTGTAGAAACAACTTCTGTATCCCGTATGGCAAGCAGAACCGCCTACCTGAATAACCTTCAATAATATACAATCAGCGTCGCAATCATAATAAATTTCTTTTACTTTTTGTATGTTTCCGGATTCTTCACCTTTTACCCAAAATTTTTGTCTTGATCTGCTCCAATATGTAGCTTTTTTTGTTTTTAATGTTCTTTCAAATGATTCGGCATTCATATATGCAACCATCAAAACAGCACCGTCTTTATAATCTTGAACTACTGCCGGTATCAATCCGTTTTTGTCAAACTTTAATTGTTTTGTAATTTCCAACATATTTACTTTCCCCCACGACATCTTTTATTTTTTATTTAAGGTTCTTATTGCTTCTTCCAACTTAAAATCTTCAGTATACAATGCTTTACCTACAATTGCTCCGGTTACACCGTATTTCTCGAGTTTAGCAATTTTTTTAACATCATCTATCGTTGTTACTCCGCCGGAAGCTATAACATTCATCTTACTTGCTTTTGCAATTCTCTTTAATCCGTCGATATTAGGACCTTTTAACATTCCGTCTTTTGATATATCCGTATAAATAATTTCACTGACACCCATATTTTTTAATTTTTCTATCATTTCTTCCGTTGTTACCGGTGTAATTTCTTTCCATCCGCCGATAGCAATTTTTCCCTCATAAACATCGAGGGCAACTATAATCTTTTCCGATCCGTATTTATCTATGGCTTGTCTTACTATATCGGGATTATAAATTGCTACCGTTCCCAATATTGCATAAGATGCTCCCAAAGTAAAAATATCGTCTATTCTTTTCATGTTTCTTATTCCGCCGCCCACTTCAACCGGAATATCCACGCTTAAACAAATATTTCCTATGATTTGATTGTTCGATTGATTACCGGAAAAAGATCCGTCCAAATCGACGACATGTAATCTTTCCGCACCCTTTGCTTTCCAAAGTTTTGCCATAAACACGGGATCTTTCGAATAAATAGTTTCGTCGGCTATTTTTCCCTGTTTAAGCATTACACAATTTCCTTGTCTGATATCTACTGCAGGTATTATTATCATTTTTATCTCATCCTTAAATAGAACCTTTTGTCGAAGGTATCTTATTTTTTATTTTTTTATTTATACTTATTGCTATTGCCAATGCTCTTCCGAAGCCTTTGAATATGGATTCGGCAATATGATGGTTGTTCCTTCCCTTCATCATTTTTATATGGAGTGTTATTGCCGCATTATTAACAAAAGCAATAAAAAATTCCTGTATTAAATCGTAGTTAAAACCTGTTTTTTGAAACTCTATTTTAGCTTCATAACTTAAAAACGGTCTGCCCGAAATATCGAGAGCAATATAAGCTAAAGCTTCGTCCATAGGCAATAAAAAATGTCCGTATCTTACGATACCTTTTTTATCACCCAATGCTTGTTTAAACACCTGGCCTAAAGTGATTCCCATATCTTCAACCAAATGATGATCGTCTATTTCCGTGTCACCTTTGGCATTTATTTTAAGATATACTCCGGCATGAGCGGAAAACAAAGTAAGCATGTGATCCATAAACGGTATTGTTGTATTGATTGAAGATTTTTTATTTGAGTCTAAATTTAACTCAATATCAACATCCGTTTCAAATGTTTTTCTGTGAATGTGTGCTTTTCTCATTTTTTCTCTCTAATTTAAATATTTTGTTTTTTGTGTATTTTTTGTTTCCGTAATACCGTCCAAATCTTTTAATTTTAAAACCTGGTCCAATTTTTCCAACAAAATAACTTCGTCAACCGAAAAGTTTAATTTAGCTTTTCCGTCGTTAACTTTAGTTACTTCTTCCGTAAGCATATGTATTATTAATTCAATTTCCCTTTCGGAAAGATCTACTTGCATTATATTTTTCTAACCTCTATTGATTTTTTATGATTTATCAAACCTTCGGATGCCGCAAAATCGGCAATTTGTTTTTTTACGGACGCATTAACTTTCTTTAATTCAATATAACTGCTTCTTTTCATAAATGTCATAACGGAAAGTCCGCTTGAATATTTTGCAGATGCATTCGTCGGTAAAACATGCGAAGGACCTGCCCAATAATCACCAACTGCCGTTGCCGTATTATATCCCACAAATATTGCCCCTGCATTATAAATCCTTGCTACTGCTTGTTTTGCATTTTTCACTAAAAGTTCCAAATGTTCGGGTGCTATATCGTTAACCATTTCTATGGCTTTCTTTGTATCTACATTAAAAATTTTAACTTGATTTAATTTTTCTTTATCAAAATTTTTCTTTATATAGTTTATAATTTCTTTCGAACTGCACAACAAATATGCTTTTGCCATTGTATCATGTTCTGTTTGTGCCAACAAATCGTATAAAACATAATCTTTATCGGCTCCGCTGTCGGCGATAATTGCAACTTCACTCGGTCCGGCCAACGAATCTATACCAACTTTACCGAAAACAAGTCTTTTAGCTTCGTTTACATAAGCATTTCCCGGACCTACTATCATATTTACAGGTTTTATTGTTTTTGTTCCGTAAGCAAGAACTGCTATTGCCACCGCTCCGCCGATTGTATATATTTCTTTTATTCCGCAAATTTTTGCGGCAAAAAGAACTTCGTTGCTCATTTTCTTGGGAGGAGTCATCATAACTATTCTTTTAACCCCTGCAACCTTAGCTGCAACAGCATTCATAATAACGGATGACGGGTAAGAAAATCTTCCGCCCGGCACATATATACCTACAGCTTCTATAGGTCTGTATATTTGTCCTACGGATTTTACACTGTCCGTTATTAACCATTGTTTTTTTATGTTTGAATATTCTTTCTTATGAAATGCCAAAACATTGGCATAAGAAGCTTTTATTGCTTTTTTTAAAGCAGGGCTAACCTTTTTAACCGCTTCGTTTATTTGTCTATCGGTAACTCTTAAATCTTTAGCGGATTTAAAAGATACCCCGTCAAACTTTTTAAGATAGTTTATTACCGCACTATCCCCTTTAGTTTGTATATTACTTATAATATCCGTAACTGCATTAATTATATCTGTATTCATAGTCTAATAATTTTACCAAAATAAAAATGAAAATGCTATTTTCAATTAGAAATTAGCAATTAGTAATTAGCAATTTCTGTATTTATTTTTTATTTGGAGTTTTTTGTGTTTTAGTTATTGATGTGAGTAATTTTATAATTTCTTTACAATCATAATATATATTTTCAAAACTCTTTTTGCTAATATATTTACCTTCATATAACAATTCTAACCAATATTCAGTCTCATTAGCTTCTTTTCTTGCAATATTCATTTTGAAATAAAAATCTGCTTTTGTTTGTCCAAAAATAGCTTCTCTAATATTTGCACCTATACTTGTACCGCTTCTAAGTATTTGTTTTGAAAGAATATATTCTTCTTTTTCACATAAATATTTATATAAATTGATTATTCTTAATGCAAAATTCTTACTTTTATCAACTACAATATTTTCTTTCATTGTTTTTATTTACTATTACTAATTTGTTGCCATCGTCGTTGATTGCTAATTACTAATTGCTAATTACTAATTTGTTTAAATATTTCGTACAGGATTACTGCACTGGCACAAGAAACATTTAAAGAAGAAATTGTACTCTTTTGCGGTATGGTTATAATAAAATCACATTTTTCTTTTATTTTTTGATGTATTCCAAACCCTTCACTGCCCATAAATTGTTTCCGTTTTCGGCACCTAAAATCCAAAAACCGTTATCTTTTAATTTTAATATTGCCTGCGATGAATTTGTAACTCTTGCTATTTTTATATGCTCTATAGCACCGGCAGATGTTCTTTCCACCGTTTCATTTATCGTTGCGCTTCTCCATTTGGGTATAATTACACCGTCAACACCGAAACATACGGCATTTCGTATAATAGCACCCAAATTATGCGGATCTTCTATTGAATCAAGAAGGAGTAACAGTCCGTTTTGCTTATTTTTTACCGTATCCATTAAATCTTCAAGTTCAACATAATTTGTTGCGGAAACTTCGGCAACAACACCTTGAGTATTTTCCTGCTCGAATTTATCAAGCTTTTCAGGAGGAACATTGTTTATAACAATACCTTTTGCTTTGGCAAGTTTAATAATTTCACTTATACTGCTGCCGTGAGCGGTTTTAGAAATAAGAATTTTATTTATTGTTCTGTTACCGGACTTTATTGCTTCAAGCACGGCATTCCTACCGAATAGTTTATCCATTATTATTTTTCCCTTATATTAAAAAGTTTTTCTTTACAAATAGATTATACAAAATAATATCTACAAATTAGAAATTGGCAACGCCAGGCTATATGGTGATGAGTGTATAGGTTGGAACGACAACGACTTAACGGCAAAAGCAAACAAATTAAAAATCAACAACAAAACAAAAATCTTTTTGTCATCTATAGGGCTTTATCATTGTATATATAAAATTATAAAAAGCAGGAAGATTTTTTCTTCCTGCTTTTTACTTTAATTACTAATTGCCGTTTAGAATTTATACTTAATACCAAGGTTGCCTGCAACACCATTCCTTCCGCCGCTTCTGCCTGTAACTTGTGCATAACAACTCCAAACTGTTCCTACAAAATCTTTGTTTACTCCTACTCCATATTCTATAAAGCCGTCTATACTGTCAAGTTCAAGTTCTACACCTTCTGCTTTTACTGTCGGTTTGCTGCTTAAATTTGCTGCATAACCTACCAATGCGTATGGTTGCCATCCGTTTGCTAAACCTAACTTTGCTTTTACTTCCGGATCTACCAATATATTGTTTACACTTTGGCTGTCTATTTTTGCTCCTTGCGATGTTTCATAACTTTGACTGCTTACCATTCCATACATTAATGTTACATTAGGTTCTAATGTCCACTTTTCATTTATGTTATAGTTGTACCCTGCTTTTGCTCCTATTGTAAACATATTCATATCTATATCATCTGTTCCAAAATCCGTATCTACCGATGCTTTATTAAATATTACATTTGCCGTTAATCCTGCATACCAACTATCCTTTATTATCATTCCGGTTGCACCTACAATGTAGCCTGTTTGGTTGGATTTTATTTCTTCCACTTCTTGTTTACTGCCGGCATAACCTAAATAGAATGATACTTGTTTATCTTGTCCTATAGGAAAATCTATTCCTGCAAGTGTTCCGTACAAATTGTTATCCACATCCGTATCACCGACTTTAACTGTTTCATTTAATATGAAAGGTCTTAACCATAACCCTTTTTCTATTTTACCGCTATCTTCAAAAACTTGATCACCGGCAGAAACATAGAGATTAGAAGGATTTATATTAGCAGATTTTTGATTTTTATTAGATGTTTTCCCATCCATACCTGCAAACACTTGATTAACCACAACACTTTGTGTTGCATAACCGCCAACACTTGCTGCAACTGCACTTGCTACCGTTCCTAAATTTATTGTTTTGTTTTCACCGGTATTTGCAAAAGTAAAGCAACCTGTTTCGGGATCATACTCAACATTATAAGTATATAATGCCGAACTTGCTTTATTTACACTTTCAACTTTATCTTTTAACACTTCCGATTCCGTAAACAATATCGGCTCTGTTGTTTCATCAATTTCTATATCACTCAAAAAATTTATTGATTTAACTTTAATTTTCCCTTCACCGGAAAAGCTATCTGCTGTTATCGTGGTCATCTTTTCATTTTCCAAATCTGCATCTACTTTTAAATTTAATTTATCACTACTTTTGGTTATTGTTATATTTTTTAAATTGTATTCTTTCATTAAACCGTTTGCCATATCTATAGTAGGTGAATTTTTAATTACCATATTACCGCCAAACAATGTTCCGTTTTCGTCTAACTCTATTGTTCCGTTATAAAAATTTACTGTTCCTATATATCCTGTCATATCTTCGTTTAATATTATTCTACCTGTTGTTGGTAATGTTCCTGAAGATTTATTAATATTTAATATACTACTACCATCATCTGATTCTACTTTATCGTTAAAAATTATACTCTTGTTTCCAGCCCACAAATTTATTGTTCCGCAATAATCGTATATTGCACTTGATACTCCGTTTGCATTATTTCCCGTAAATTCAACATCGTTTGTTTTTGCTATTAAATTTATTGTTCCTGCATTATTATATATTGCTCCACCACCTGTACTTGTTGCTTTATTATTTATAAATTTTGCTCCATTTTCTATTGTCATTGTTCTGGCATTGTGTATCGCACCACCTTTATATCTTGCTTCATTAGAAACGAATATTGCATTATCTGCAATAGTTATTGAACCTAAACTATTACATATTGCACCACCACTGTCTCCTGAGGAATTTCCTGTAAATTCTGCATTTTTTCCTATAAATATTTTCCCTTCTTCTTTTTCGGTATTAAGAATTGCTCCACCTACTACATCAGCATTATTAGAAATAAATTTAGCATTATTTCCTATATTTAATGTTCCGGAACTGTTACATATTGCACCACCATAAGATGCACTATTTTGATAAAATATTGCTCTATCTCCTATTGTTGTTGAGTGGTTAGACTCAGAATATATTGCACCACCTTTACTATAAGAACCAAGGCGTACAGTATTTCCTAAAAATTTTGCATCTACTCCTATAATCATCGTGTTACTATTGTCAATCGCTCCACCTCCGGTCGTTGCTGTATTTGATGTAAAACTTACATTATTACCAAAACTTGCAGAACCAATTGCTCTTATAGCACCACCCCAAGCACCATTATTAAAACTAAATTTAATATTATTCCCGGCAGTTATTGTACCATCTCTACCATTTAATATTCCACCACCCCAACTAGCCGTATTAGAACTAAATATAACATTATCTTTTATTATTACATTCCCTATGCTATATATTGCACCACCGTTACTTGGGGCGCAAGAATTTGAACTAAAAATTACATTTTGATTTATTGTAAGTTTTCCAGTTTTATCAACAACAAAAACAGAATTATTATAATTTTTGTATTCCGTTTGTGTTGTAGTTGCTTCGCCATCAACAACAATCGTTTCATTCTCTGCAAAAATCAACGGAACATTTAACAACATTACTGCTAATACTGCTGCTGCATAAATTTTTAATTTCTTCATCGTGACTCCTTAAAAATTGCCAAAGGCAATTTTTGTTTATAGTTTAAAGCTTATAGCTTATGGTTTAATGAAACTTTTAAAATTTTTGTTTACAAGCATGATTAAAGCCGTCTATGAACGCAGGAAAATTTAAAGCAAAAAACTATAAATCACAAAAGTTTTTTAGTGCGAACATGATTGAAGATTTTTCCGTTACATTATGTTGTTAGGAAAAATCAAGTTGGAGCACGGCTTTAAATTTTTCAAGTGAATGGCTTTTTTGCTTGAAAAAGAGAAATTTTAAAAGACTATTTACTTGCTAATTTGTTTAAATATTTCGTACAGAATTACTGCACTGGCACAAGAGACATTTAAAGAAGAAATTGTACTCTTTTGCGGTATGGTTATAATAAAATCACATTTTTCTTTTATTTTTTGATGTATTCCAAACCCTTCACTGCCCATA
>CACWKJ010000034.1 GCA_902761395.1 uncultured Elusimicrobium sp.
CATTTATTCCGATACTTGTATCTGTAAGCACATTTTCAATTTTAAGTGCTTTATTTTCCGTAAAGTTGAACTTGTTTTCGTTGTTTTGTTTACCTTTAATTATAGGGTTATCGGTGGATTATGTTATTTTTATAGTGCACCAATACACAAAATCTAAAACATTGTACCCGTCTATGGCGGTAGTGGTGGCGGCATTGTCGAGTTTGGCAGGATTCGGTTCACTCATATTTGCAAACCATACGGTATTGTTCTCAATGGGGTTTGCTTTAAGTGTCGGAATAATAGTTTCCGGTTTTGTAAGTGTATATGTTATGCCTAACATCATAAAAAAAGTAACAAAAATTTTGCCGATATTTTTAACGGCTTTTCTCATAGGTTGTTCTTCCGTGCCGAAAACAAACAATGTTGATACCGAACAAAATATACAGGCAATAGAAACCCAATATTATCAAGGCGAAATGGATGATAAGCTGTTTTTTACTGCGGCAATAAATAAAATAAGCGATAAAGAGTACAGGGTAATTACATTAAACGAGCTTGGGACAAAAATGTTGGATACCACACTTACTTGCGACACCGTAAACACACATTACAAAATAAAATTTTTACCTAAAACAACAGCTGACAAGTTATCAAGATTTTATATCACTTTCCTGTTTCATAAAGAATATTTAATCGGTAGTATGCAAGACAACAAAATTTTATATAATAATGAAGATAAAACAATATCCTTTTGGAGCCAAAATGAACTCGGTAATTGAAGATATAGAAAGAATTTATAAACCTGCAGATAACGGTGCAACATTTACTTTCCCGGAAGACTTTGTTGCTTTTAAAGGGCATTTTCCGCAACAACAGTTGTTGCCGGCAGTTGTACAGGTGGAACTTGCAATATTTGTTTTATCCAAAGCGTTAAAAAAAGAAGTTAAATTGAAAACGGTAAAACGTATCTCCGATTTTCCCGAAAGAAACCGTAAACTTAACTTATGTTGATAAAGAAACTTTTTACGATATATCTATAAAAAAAGATGAAAAAGTAATATCTAATTTTCAAATAATAGTGGAATAAATTATGCTGACAAAAGAATTTTTTAAAACAAAAGCCGGTGATCCCAAACCGTTAACCTGCGAAGTTAAAAGAAAAGTTCGTTTCGATGAACTTGATCCGTTAAATGTTATGTGGCACGGTAACTATGCAAGTTTTTTTGAAGATGCCAGAGTTGCAATGGGTATAAAATACGGTATCGGTTACACCGAGTTTGCCGACAGCGGTGTTATTATACCGATAAAAAGATTTTTTATCGATTACATTGCACCGTTGGAATTTAATAAAGAGTACACCGTAAAAGCCATACTTCATTGGAACGAAGCACCGCGCCTTGATTTCGAGTACGAAATATATTCAAGCGATAACAAGTTGGTTACAAGAGCATACACAATTCAAATGATGACGGATAAAGACAAAAATCTTGTTTTGGTAAAACCGAAATTTTACGAAGAATTCTGTAAGAAATGGCAACAAGGATTAATAAAATAAATATGTATAAACCCTTGGTAGCAGTTCCCTTATATAACCATTCAAAAACTTTACCGACGGTAATAGACGATGTAAAAAAATATTTTGTTGATATTTTGGTTGTTGATGACGGCAGTACAGACAATTCAAAAGAAGTTTTGGCTGCCCTTAATGTAAACTGTATCACTCACGAAAAAAATCAAGGTAAAGGACAAGCCATTTTAACAGCAGCAAAATATGCTAAAGAAAACGGTTTTACACACCTTTTAACTATAGACGCCGACAACCAACATTATGCCGAAGACCTTTTTAAGTTAAGCAAAATTGCCGAACAAAACGATAAGTCGATAGTTATAGGTTACAGAAATTTTAATACTGAAAACGTGCCGGGCTCATCAAAGTTCGGCAGAGAATTTTCCGGTTTTTGGGCAAGAGTTCAAACAGGTAAAAAAGTCGGTGATATTCAAAGCGGGTTAAGGGTTTATCCGTTAATAATATTCGATTATTTAAAGTTTCACGATAAAAGGTACTCTTTCGAAGTGGAAGTTATTATAAAGTCCATATGGGCGGGTTTTGATGTAAAAGAAGCCGATGTAAAAGTAAAGTACCATAAAGGCAGGGAAAGAGTCAGCCATTTTAAAAAGTTCCAGGATAATTTAAGATTATCGATTTTAAATACCAAGTTAACCGTAAGAGCAATGATACCGTACCCGCACAAAAAATATATAGTTAACAAAGATAATCAGGTTGTATCGTTGAATCCGTTTAAAGTTGTAAAAGCGGAACTTAAAAAAAATAAAAGTCCGTACAATCTTGCCGTAAGTACAGTGTGGGCGGTGTTTTGGGGAAGTATCGCTTTACCGGGAATAAGAACAATGATATTGTTATTCGGTATGGGATACTTCAATTTGAACAGAGCAATATGTTTAAGTTTGGATAAACTTGCTATGCCGCCGTTTATTCCGGCAATAGCAATAGAAGTCGGCTTTTTTATCAGGCACGGGAAATGGTTAACTGAATTTAATTTAACTACTTTGGGATATCAGGCTCCGCAACGAATTTGGGAATGGATATTGGGGTCGCTTGTGGTAGCACCTGTATTTGCGGTGTTGGTGGGAATAATAGTTTTTTTTATAGGTAAAATTGTCAGGAGGGGTTTAATTTTAAGTGGCAGATAATTGGACCGGAGCAAGTGTTGCTTCTTCTTTCAAACATAAAATATTTTATTTTTTAATAAAAACAGGCGGCAGGTACTGTGCTTATTTGTTACTCTATTTCGTTGTTGCTTCTTATGCGATAGTTCCGAAATTCAGAAGAAAAGCATATCCCTACATAGAAAAACGGTTCGGAAAACCGAACTTTTTCTCAAAGTTTTGGCATTGTTATAAACTGTTTTTATCGTTCGGTAAAACGTTGGTGGATAAAGCGGTGTTCGGTATTTTAGGCAAAATAGAAATTTTGTCATCGCAACAAGACAGAGATTTGTGTACCGACTTATACAACCAAGGAAAAGGCCTTATATTTATAACGGCGCATTGCGGTGCCTGGCAAAGTGCAATGGCGGCATTTGATTTTATAAAAGCAGACAAGTATGTTTTATATAAAAGAGTTAAAGAAGATGTGGATAAACAAGTTTACGAACACGGAAACAGAAAACAAAACATAAAGTTTATAGATCCTACAGGTCCTTACGGGGGAACCGTGGAAATGTTGTCCGTATTACAAAAAAAATCCATAGTTTGTGTTATGGGTGACAGAACATTCGGTTCACAAAAAAACGAAATACCGGTAAACTTTTTAGGACACACTATAAATGTTCCCGGAACAATATACAGAATCGCTTCAATTACACAAACACCGATAGTTATAGTTTTTTTTCCTACAAAAAGTGACGGAAAATTTGATTCAATGATTTTAGATAATTTTGTTGTTGAAGATAAAGGTGCAAAAATAACAAATTATAAAGAGTATGCCGAAAAGTTTGTTAATGCATTGGAAACGTTCACTAAACAGTACCCGTACCAATTTTTTAATATGTATGATATGTGGGAAGGGAACGACAAAAAGACAGAAGATTAGAAGATTGGAAGATTAGAAGATTGGAAGCAAACAGGAATTTTTATTTTTTTATAGATTCTGAATCAAGTTCAAAATGACAACAAAAAACGGGTTATAATTTTGTATAATTTAGGTTAAAGAAACATACAATAAACAGGAGAATAATATCAATGATTCCAACTTCACTTGAAGATGTAAAAAAAGTATTGAAACAAAACTTAGAATTGGAAGGAATAGATATCGACAGCACTACAGGTGACACTCCTCTTTTTGAAGGGTTAGGATTAGACAGTTTGGATGCCATAGAACTTATTGTGGTTTTAAAAAAGAATTACGATATTTCCATTGAAGATATGAAACAAGGTAAAGAAGTTTTTCAAACATTTGAAACTTTAAGAAAACATATTGAAGAAAACAGAAAAAAATAATGAAAACGATAATAAGTTCAATGTCTTGTGTGTGCAGTTTAGGCACAACATTGGAAGAAATATCCGACAATATTTATAATAAAGTAAGTGTACCGACACATATTACAACCAGATTCGAAAGTTCATATAAAAACGATTATCCCGTTTATCTTGTACCGGAAAAACTTTTATCCCAGAAAAAAGAAGACGAATCTTACGGTTTTTTGTTTGTAAGAACTTGTGTGGAACAAGCATTACAGCAAGCCAAACTGTCAAAACAGGATTTACAAAAGTACAGAGTAGGTATCATATTAGGAACATCCGTAAATGCCTCTTTCAACTGTTTTGATTTTTATAAACAATACAAAAAAAATGAAGTATCATCATATTGGGATTTAGTGGATTATTTCAGTTATTCGCTCAGTGAAAGATTACAAAAATATTTATCAATTTCAGGCCTTCATGCCACAATAACAACGGCATGTGCATCTTCCACCGATGCAATAGGTATCGCAGGCCAGTGGATACAACAAGACTTGTGCGATATTGTAATTTGCGGCGGTACGGACGAACTTAATATTATTCCGTATACCGGTTTTATAAAGTTGTTAATAGCAGGCAAAAATCCGTGCAGTCCGTTTTCCAAAAACAGGGGCGGAATAAATATCGGTGAAGGTTGCGGAATACTTATTTTGGAAAAAGAAGAAATTTTTAAACAAAGAAATATGGAACCTGCAGGTTATGTTTTGGGGTACGGTAACTGTTGCGACGGGTACCATCCCACAACACCCGCACCGGACGGTATCGGTTTAAAAAATGCCGTAATGCATGCAATGAAAGATGCCGGTATAAAAAAGGAAAATATAGCATTTATAAATGCGCACGGTACGGGAACACATGATAACGATTTAACCGAATCGAAAGTGTTTAACGAACTGTTAAAAGATGTTCCGGTAATGGCATCTAAAAGTCATACTGGACACACGTTGGGTGCTGCAGGTGCAATAGAAGCGGTACTGAGTTTAATTGCATTAAACAAAAAAGAAATTCCTAAAGCTTCAAACTTTAAAGAGTTTGATGAAGAAATAAATTTTGTGCCGGTACTTGAAAATACTAAAACTGAAAAACATGTTGCATTATCCGACTCGCTTGCTTTCGGTGGTGTTAACAGCGTTATTATTTTAGGTGATAAAAATGCTTAAAAATGTATCTGTAATTTCAACATATAATACGGACAACATTGCAGGCTTGGAAAAAGATTTCGAACTGAAAAAAATCAGAAGAATGGACTTTTTTTCCAAACTTGCACTCAAATCCGCCGTTAACTGTTTAAAAATTGCGGATATAAGGTTGGAAGAAAATAAAAATATAGGATTAATTATTGCTACAGGGTACGGGCCCGTAAAAAAGACCTGCGACTTTATGGACTCTATTATAGATTTCGGTGACGAATGTGCAAGCCCGAACGCTTTTTCATCTTCCGTTCATAACAGCGCATTAACAACAATATCCATTTTGTTAAACATAAAAGGTCCGTCACTTACGGTCAGCAACTTGGATTCATCTTTTCAAAGTGCGTTGGCGATAGCGCAAACTTGGTTGTCGTGCGGTATGGCAGACAAAGTTTTGGTAGGTGCGGTAGACGAAATCCATACCGTTGCACAAAGTATAATTGAAAATAATGTTGAAGTGTTTAAAGATTTTAACAACAAAAATGCGGGGTTCGGCAGTGCATTTTTTCTGCTGGAAAAATCCGATAACGATATAGATGTTAATTTGGAAAACAAAGCAGACAGCAAATTTTATCCGTCCTGCTTGGCAATGGAACTGTCCAAAAAGTATTCGCTTATTTTGGATAAACAGGATATAGAAACCATCTGTTGCGATTTCATTAAAACGGAACTGTCCAAAAAATATAAAAATGTTTTAAACGTTTTTGAAAATGATGGTATTTCAAACATCTTTACCGATGTTGATGATACCACGCAACAAGAGATATTAAAAACACTGTCATCGATATTTTCCAAAGAAACGGTAACCGTAAACAAAAATTTTATTGTGGACGAAATATTTAACTTGTTCAAGAAGAACAAATTTATAAACTTTTTAACTTCCGGTTCTACGGGAATATCCAAACAATGTAAACATTCACAGGATAACATAAAAGAAGAAGTAAGTGCTGTGTTACCGTTATTTAAAGATATTAAAAGAATAGTTTGTTTGGTACCGTCGTTCCATTCTTACGGGTTTATTTTCGGGTTACAGCTTTCAAAAAGATTAAATGTTGAACTTATAAAAATGCCGCCTATACCTACAACGGACTGGAACAATGTTTTGCAGGATAACGATTTGTTTGTAACGTTCCCTATGTTCTTAAATCAGTTGGTAAAGTTGGAATATAAGTTCACTAAAAAGGTAACTGTACTTACATCTACGGCACCATGTCCGAAAGAAACTATGGACGGCCTTTACGATAACGGAGTTAACACGTTAATAGAAATTTACGGAGCATCCGAAGCCGGTGCCATCGGGTACAGGAACAAGTCAACCGAAGGTTTTAAACTGTTACCGTGTTGGGAACCGAAACTTAATAACAATACAATGATTTCGATTAAAAGAAAAAACAGTGATATGGAAATAGAGTTACCGGACAATGTTGAACTGTTCGAAGATAACAGGTTCAAACCGGTAAGCAGAAAAGATAATGCCGTTCAGGTTGCCGGAATAAATGTGTATCCCAACAAAGTTAAAGATATATTAAAGGCATTTGATAATGTTAAAGAGGTTGCTGTAAGACTTGCAAGACAAGATGAAGGAAACTTCTTAAAAGCGTTTATAGTTTTGAAAGACAGCAATACAGATAAAGAACAGTTTATGAAAAATTTGAAAATGTACATGAAACAAAATTTAACGGCACACGAAACACCGAAAAAAATAACGTTGGGAACAGAACTTCCGAAAACACAGTTCGGAAAAATGAAAGATTGGCAGGAGTGATATATGGATAAAAAAATGAAAATGGTTGAAGCAAAATCGTTGGCACAAAAAATAGCGTTTGCTCCGTTCAGTTTTCAGGCAATAAAATCTATGGTTGATTTAGGTATATTAAAATTGATAGATGAAAGTTTGCCTGACGGAATATCCGTTGAAGATATAGAAAAAAAGTTGAAATTGAACCATTATACCGTATCCACATTACTTGAAGTAGGCACATTTTCGGATGTTGTTGAACTTAAAGATAACAAGTATAACATAACAAAAATCGGTCAATGCTTTTTGTATGATACCATGACAAAAGTTAACTTTAATTTCGTTAACGATGTATGTTATCAGGGAATGTTTTATTTGAAAGATTCTTTTATAAATTCCAAACCGGAAGGATTAAAATGTTTCGGCAATTGGAAAACGATATACGAAGGCCTTTCTTCTTTACCGGAAGATGTTAAAAAAAGTTGGTTCGATTTCGATCACTTCTATTCGGACAACTCTTTCGAACAGGTTATAAAAATAATTTTGGAATCCAACCCGAAAAGAGTTTTTGATATAGGTTGCAATACGGGAAAATTCGAAACTGCAATGTTTAAAAACGGATATACGGGCACGATGGTAATGATAGATTTACAAAAACAGTTGAACATGGCCAAGCAAAACATGGAAAAACTTAACAAGTTGGATAATTGTGAATTTTTTCCTACAAATATTTTGGATTCTTCTTTAGGGTTACCGAACAATCCCGATGTTGTACTTATGAGCCAATTCTTGGATTGCTTTTCTTTGGAAGAAATTGTGTCCATACTGAAAAAAGTAAAAAATGTTATGCTTGGCGGAACAAAAGTTTTTATATTGGAACCGTTCTGGGATAAACAGAAATTTGAAGCGGCAAAGTTATCGTTAACACATATATCTTTATATTTTACGGCATTGGCAAACGGTAACAGCAAAATGTATTCCTGTAACGAAATGTTGGACTGCATAAATAAGTCGGGGTTAAGGTTATCGAAAATACACGAAAATATCGGACCTTTCGAATATACATTGTTAGAGTGTTCAAAATAGTATGGCAATTACATTAACGGTTGCAGCATTTATTCTTATTATAGTAGGGTTGGTTGGAACATTTATTCCTATGTTTCCGGGACTGCCTGTAGGGTGGCTCGGTTTGTTTATTGCATTTTTGTCTCCGAATTGTACTTTAAGTATATGGACAATAGTTATAACTCTTTTACTTATGGTAATTATTACCGTTTTGGATTATGTTATTCCCGCAAAAATGGTTAAAAAAAGCGGGGGAACAAAAAGCGGAGAAAGGGGTGCACTGATCGGCAGTATGTCCGGAATAGTTTTGGTTAATCCGATAATATTAATTTTCGGTTCGTTTATCGGTGCATTAATAGGTGAAATTATAAACGATTCCAAAGATATAAAAAAGGCGTTGAAATCGGCGTTCAGTTCGTTTATCGGGTTTCTTTTGGGAACCGGTATTAAGGCATTTCTTACTCTTTCATTTTTGTTGATTTTGATATTAAATCTTGTATTTGGGATGTTTTAAAAAAAGAAAATGTCTATATCTGTAATAATTTTAGGATTCTTTTTAATCGCTTTGGGTATATATACCGGAAAAGCACCTTTCAGTTGGGTAGGTATGGTGTTTGCAGGGTATCATCCGGTATGCACAATAAATATAGCCACTTTTATTGTAACATTTGTAATGATGGTATATTTATGGTTAATAGATTATATAGTTAAGTCAAATATAGATATGATAGCGGTAGATTTGGACAGCGATAAAAAAGGAACATTTTGCGATAAAGTTTTTGAGAGTTTTTCAATGCCTGTGACTTTTAGATTTAGAGTACTGGAAGGAATTATAGTGATATATTTTGTTTCCTTCATATTCGTTACTATCTTAAATTTCATAAATAAGTCTATAGATTTTAGAGCTGAACTTGATTGCGTATTTGAGTTTATGTTGGTTGGTAAAGGTGCAAATATCTTTTTGTCTGTAATCTTCCTTATTATTTTGATTTTGAATTTGGTATTTGGTTTATTTTGATAAATCAAAATCAAAACTGGCGAAACGGATTTATCTTTTAAGCTATAACTTTGTATTTTCCTTCTTCGAGTACCAGCCACTTCGTTTTTCCTTTAGTACACTTCAGGCGGAAAATACTTCGTTATAGCTTAAAATCTGTAAATCCTTTGAATGCCAAGAATAAAGTAACAAAATCTTAAAGTCTTAAACGGCAACGACAAACCGCACTTTTTTTTGTATAATCTTACATTATTTTTTAGAGAACGATTATGAAAAGAGCGGTAAGAATAGGTTTTATTGATGCAATAATATCTTCTGTAAGTTACGGTTTGTATCGGTTTGTATCCTTTGTTTGCCATACTGTTATATAACACGGGATCATCCGTGTCCAATTCACTGTTTTACAGATATCTGTTTGCATTTCTGATTTATTTGTATATATTAAAAGTTCATAAAAAAATTAATCTGTCAGTTACGGTTAAAGAGTTTATAATACTGTTTTTTGTGGGTATCACTTTTGCCGTATCTTCCATTGCATTGTTTGCCGCTTTAAAATATATAGATTCCGGAATTGCTTGTACAATAGTGTTTGTTTATCCTGTAATAGTTGCTTTAATTATGACACTCTTTTTCCATGAAAAGCTTACAAAAACAACTGTTATTTCCATTGCCTGCGCCTTTTTGGGAGTCGCACTTTTGAACTATGCCGGCGGTATGAGTACCGGCGGGAAATTCTTGGGATTTTTGTTTTCTGTTTGCGGTGCGATAATGTATGCGATGTATATGATATTTGTAAAAACCGTAAAAACCATAAAACATATGCAGCCGGAAAAAGTAACATTTTATGTTATGCTTTCCGGAACGGTTTTTTATTTTATATGTTTAAGGTTCGGACTGGATTTCCAGTTGCTTACAAGACCGAATCAATGGATATATGTGCTTTGTTTGGCGGTAATACCTACGATAGTTGCCATAGAAACTGTTAATGTTGCAATAAAACTTATCGGTGCAACAAAAACTTCGATAATCGGTGCACTCGAACCGCTTACTGCGATAATTGTGGGGGTGTTGGTGTTTGGAGAACAGGTGTCGTTGCTTAACACAATTGGGTTCCTCCTTGTTATTACGGGTATTTTTCTTGTTGTAAGGAAATAAATTTTCACAACTGGTAGCGAAGCGACTTCATCTTTTAAATTCTAACTTCGTATTTGGCTCAATCGAGTACCACTCGCTCCGCTTTCATTTATGTACACTTCAATCGCCAAATACTTCATTATAATTTAAAATCTTAGAAGTCTTCGGGAGCCAAGAATAAGGTATCTCAAAATCTTAAGGTCTTGAACGACAAAAACCTTAAAAACTCTTTCCAAGTTGCGACAAGGTGTTGTCGTAATAATTTTATAAAATAATTATGAAAACAATGTTGCATTTTAGTATAATAGAGTCAATGAAACTATGTTAAAACACAAAAATAACAAGTGCTTTTAAGTAAAATACTTGACAAAAACAAAATAATCAAGTATAATAATCTTGTTAAAAGTTAAAAATAACAATTATTTTAAGGAAAATATATATGAAAAATATAAAACTTTCGGAATTATTTGATGTTCAAATAGGATTAGTAGTTTCAAGAAAAGCGGTAGATTTTGCTGAACAATCAAACAGTATTAATTATAACAAATATAAAGTGTTAAGTTTAAAATCTTTTTTAGAAGATAATACAATAAGTGCAGATTTCTTTAATGAAATTTATACGGAAAATATAATGGATGAAAAATATCTTACAAAAGAAAATGATATTATTGTAAGGTTAATAAATCCGTTAAAATCTTTTGTTGTTACAAAAAATTTAGAAAATATTGTAGTTCCTTCGCAATTTGTAAAATTGAGAAATAATAAAAGTAGTAATATATTGTCGGAACCTGTTATTAATGAGTATGTAAGCATTTTCTTAAATACATTTTCAAACACAAAGAAGATGCAACAATACAAAAAAGAAGATACTTGGTTAGTTAATTCAATAAAACAATCTACTATTAGCGATATAGATATACCGGTAATAAATTTGGAAAAACAAAAAGAAATAGTGGAGTTTTATAAATTGTTAAACAAAGAAATAAAATTATACAAGAACTTAATAGGAAAAAAAGAAGAATTTTATAAAAGTCTCTTACAAAATTTAATAGGAGAAAAATAATGACCACAAGAACAGATATAGAACAAGTTTTATGGAACGGAGCAAACACTTTTAGGGGAATTATAGGAGCATCAACTTATAAAGATTATTTGTTACCATTGCTTTTTGTTAAGTATTTAAGTGATATTTATAAAGAAAATATAGATGAATTAAAAAAGAAATACCCTAACAAAGAAAGGTTTGAAAGGGCAAAAGAAAGGTTACCATTTAAATTACAAGAAAAATATTCCTTTGACTCTTTATATGCTCAAAAAAATTTATCTGATATCGGTGTAAAAATCAATGAAGCATTAAGGGGAATAGAAGACGATAATCAACAATATTTGCAAGGCATTTTTAGAAGTGTAGATTTTAACAGCACCGCAAATTTAGGAGAGCAAAAAGACAAAATAACAACATTAAAAAATTTGTTGGAAGATTTTAATTCATTAGACTTAAGACCTTCAAAAATAGAAGTTAAACAGGGGCAAGTTCCAAGTGATGTTTTAGGTGATGCTTTTGAATATATGATAGGTCAATTTGCACAACAAGCAGGTGCAAAAGCCGGCAGTTTCTTTACACCTATGGGAGTTGCTGAATTAATGGCACGAATTGCTAACCCTAAAGCGGGGCAGTCTGTCTATGACCCAACAGCCGGATCATCTTCGCTCCTAATTAGAACAGCAAAAAAAGCAGGAGTAAAAAATGTAGCTATATACGGGCAAGAAAGAGATGCTTCAAGTTGGGCTATGTCAAAAATGAATATGTTTATTCACGATATAAGCGATGCAAAAATTGCTCTTGGCGATACATTATCAAATCCGCAACATTTAGATGATGATGATAATTTAATGAAGTTTGATGTTATAGTTGCAAATATGCCGTTTTCATTAGATAAATGGGCAGAGGGGTTTAATCCGGGTGGTGAAGAAGAATCAACAGATAAAAATAAAAAGAAAAAATTTCAAATGGAAGCGAGTTTAGATAGATTTAATAGATTTTCTTACGGTATTCCACCGGCAACAAAAGGTGATTGGGCTTTTTTACTACACATGATAGCAAGTTTAAAAGATAACGGAACAATAGTTGCAGTTGCTCCGCATGGTGTATTGTTTAGGGGAGCAAGTGAAGGTCAAATTCGTAAAAAAGTTATAGATAATAATTTGTTGGATGCTGTTATCGGTTTACCTGCAAATTTATTTTTCGGAACAAGTATTCCTGCAGCACTTTTAATATTTAAAAAGAACAGAGAAAATAAAGATATTTTATTTATAGATGCTTCCGGCGAAACTCATTACAGAAAAGAAAAGAAACAAAATGTTTTGTTGGAAGAAAATATATCGGAAATTTATTTAGCATATAAGAATAGAAAAGATATTGAAAAGTTTGCACATGTTGCAGGTATAGCAGAAATACAAGATAACGAATACAATTTGAATATTCCAAGATATGTAGATACTTTTGAAGAAGAAAAAGAAGTTGATATTAAAGCAGTTAAAAAAGAAATTAACGATATAGAAAAGCAATTAAAAGAAGTTGATGAACAAATGAAAAAATATTTAAAAGAATTGGGATTGTAAGGAGAGAATATGAATAAAGAACTATCTTTTTTATTGTATACTACACCGAAAGAAAATATATCAATACAAGCTGTAGTTAAAGATGAAACTCTTTGGCTTACACAAAAATCCATGGCTGAATTATTTGATTGTAGTACTGATAATATATCTCTTCATTTAAAAAATATTTTTAAAGAAGGCGAGCTTGATGAAAAATCAGTTACCGAGAAATTCTCGGCAACTGCAAGTGATGGGAAAAATTATATTACTAAATTTTATAACCTTGATGCCATTATTTCCGTAGGTTATAGAGTAAATTCTTCAAAAGCAACACAGTTTCGTATTTGGGCTACAAAAATATTAAAAGAATACATACAAAAAGGATTTGTTCTTGATGATGAAAGATTAAAACAAGGAACAAACACTTTCGGGAAAGATTATTTTAAAGAATTATTGGAAAGAGTTCGTTCAATAAGAGCATCTGAAAGAAGAATTTGGCAACAAATTACAGATATTTTTGCAGAATGTAGTTGGGATTACGATAAAAATTCTCCAATAACACAAGAATTTTATGCAACCATACAAAATAAGTTTCATTATGCTATCACAGGCAAAACCGCAGCAGAAATTATTAATGGTAGTGCCGATAGTAAGAAACATAATATGGGTTTAACAACATGGAAACACTCACCGGATGGCAGAATATTAAAGTCTGATGTTACTATTGCTAAAAATTATTTACAAGAAAAAGAAATTAAACGGCTTGAAAGAGCCGTTACCGGCTACTTTGATTATATTGAAGATTTAATTGAAAGAGAAAAAGCTTTTTCTATGGAAGAATTTGCTAAAAGTGTTAACGAATTTTTAACTTTTAGAAAATACAATATATTAAAAGATAATGGCAAAATTTCAAAGAAACAAGCAGATAGAAAAGCTACTCTTGAATACGATAAATTTAATAAGACACAAAAGATAGTGTCCGATTTCGATAAAGTAATAAAAAAACTAAAAATAAGGAGAGAATATGAATAAAGAACTTAAAACAAAACATATAAATCCGTTTGAAAAAATTAAACAAGTTAAAGATGATAATATTGAATTTTGGTATGCAAGAGATTTGCAAAAAATATTAAGTTATGAAAGTTGGGATAAGTTCTTAAATGTTATAAATAAAGCAAAAGAAGCGTGTAATAATAGTAATCAAATTATTGAAAACCATTTTTCCCAAACGGGAAAAATGGTTACTCTTGGATCTGGTGCAAAAAGAGAAATTTTAGATTATCAACTTTCTCGTTATGCTTGCTATTTAATAATACAGAATGCAGATCCTTCAAAAGAAATAATAGCAAAAGGACAAACATATTTTGCCATACAAACAAGAAAACAAGAATTGCAAGAATTTAATGTAAAAACAGAAGAAGAAAAAAGATTATTGCTTCGTCAAGAAATGAAAACACACAATAAACAATTGGCAGATGCTGCAAAAGATGCCGGTGTTATTCAACCGTTGGACTATGCAATATTTCAAGATAGCGGCTATAAAGGTTTATACGGTGGTTTAACTCAAAAAGATATACATGTAAAAAAGGTTTAAAGAAAAGTCAAAAAATTTTAGACCATATGGGTAGCACCGAACTTGCTGCAAACCTTTTCCGTGCAACACAAACAGAAGAAAAATTAAGGAAAGAAAAGATAAATAATAAATATCAAGCAAATAGAACACACTTTGAAGTTGGTAAAAAAGTAAGGCAGACAATAAAAGAATTGGGTGGAACAATGCCGGAAGATTTACCGGTAGTAGAAAGTATCAAAAAACTTGAAAACAAGCAAAAGAAGTTAAAAAAATAATTATATAAAAGGAGATTATTATGAAGGAAATTTTGATAACATATCAAACACTATTAAGTGCATTAATAGGAGCAGGTATCAGTTTCTTTATATTTTGGATAAAGAATAAAAAAAGTGATGACAAAAATAAATATGAAAGAAGATTGTGGATATATAAAGCTTTATTATCAAATTCTGCACAAATAGTATGTTTTGAATTTGTATCTGCATTTAATATGATTCTTGTTGAATTTGAAAAGGATAAGGATGTTCTTGAAGCAAGAAATAATTTTTTTAAAACAGTTTGTTATAAAGCTAGTAAAGAAGATACAGAGGAAATCATAAGAGAAAGAAATATTCAACAACAAGATGCATTAATTAGATTAATAAATATAATAGGCACAAAAATAAATATTAAAGTAGATCAATTAGATATTCAAAATAGAATATATTGGCCTCAAGGCTTTAATGATACAGCAATCAAACAAAGAGAACTTGTTGATTTGTTAATTAAGACCTTAAGTGTACAAGAAAAAATTTATAAGTTATTAATTGACAAAAAATTATCTATTGGAGTCTATCAAGGAAGTCCTATAAAAGGAACTGATAATGAAACAAAAAAATAAAATACCAAAAGATTGGCAAGTTATCAAATTAAATAATTTATTTGAAACAATCCCTAATTTGAGTAATGTAAGGGAAGATTTAACTGACATTGCACAAAAAGTTATGTATATACATTATGGAGATATTCATACAAATTCTATTCATGAAAAAATAAATTTGAAAGAAGATACTTTGCCGTATTTATTAGATAATAAAATAAAAAAAGATATTAATGATATGTTGTTGAAAAACGGTGATGTTATAATAACTGATGCTTCTGAAGATTATGAAGGAATTGCTAAATCTGTAGAAATTACTAACATAAATAATAAAAAAGTAGTTGCCGGCTTACATACTATTGTTTTACGACCTATTAAAAATATTGTAGCGATAGGATATGGTTCTTATTTGTTGCAAATGCCGATAACTTCTAAAAAATTGAAATCAATATCACAGGGAACAAAAGTAATATCAATAAGTTTTCAATTAATAAAAGATTTAGATCTTTTTCTTCCGCCGATAAAGGAGCAAGAAAAGATAGTTGAGATATTGGAACTTTGGGATAAAACAATTGAAACTACTAAAAAACTAATTGAACAAAAGAAATTGCAGAAAAAATATTTAA
>CACWKJ010000035.1 GCA_902761395.1 uncultured Elusimicrobium sp.
TTGTTTTTTATCTTGCTTTATGCACGGGAACTTATGTTCAGGAAATTGCAATAATTTCTATATTCTTAATATTCTTTTTTGCAATGTTCAGAAAATCAATAGAAAATATTTCTGCTTCTTTGGCAGTTACATGTTTGGGAACATTTTTTATTACCTGGGCACTTTTTCATATGGTTTTAATAAGAGATATTCCAAAATACGGTATGCATTACATTATATTCTTGTTTGTTAATATTTGGATGTTGGATACGGGAGCATATTTTATCGGTAAAAAATTCGGTAAACATAAACTTGCTTCACTTATAAGTCCCAAAAAAACAATAGAAGGAGCAATTGTGGGTGTTGTTACGGCGGTGATTGTTTCTTTGGTATACAGGCATTTCTTTATGCAGAACATAATAACAAATACCGAAGCAATAATATTTGCTCTTGTTATTTCTTTTGTCGGTCAATTCTCGGATCTTGCCGAATCTTTATTTAAAAGAGATTGCAACATAAAAGATTCCGGTAACATTCTTCCCGGACACGGAGGAATGCTCGACAGATTCGATTCCTATTTATTCTGTGCTCCGATATTTTATTATCTTATTCAATTCATGAAATACTAATTAATTAGCAATTGGTAAACAGCAATTAACGAGTTCCTGCGATTTAAACTTTTAACAGATTAACTTATAACAACATAAAACAATTTACAATGCTGTTTTAGTTTGCTAAAATTATCTATTATGAATAAACAATCAGCGTATATCAGGAAAACTTTTTTGGACTTTTTTAGTGAAAAAGGTTGCAAAGTTGTACCGTCGGATTCATTAGTACCTTCGGGAGATAAAACATTATTGTTTACTTCCGCGGGAATGGTTCAATTTAAGAAACATTTTTTAGGTCAAAGTAAGGATACTTTTACAAGAGCAACATCCTCACAAAAATGTTTTAGAACTTCAGATATAGATCAAGTGGGAGTAACCAACAGACACTTAACATTTTTTGAAATGTTGGGTAACTTTTCTTTCGGTGATTATTTTAAAGAGGAAGCTATTGCATGGGCATGGGATTTCCTTACCAACTATATGCAATTGCCTAAAGAAAAACTTTATGCAACAATTTATAAAGACGACGATGAAGCGGGACAAATGTGGAAAAAGTTTGTTCCCGAATCAAGAATTATAAAAATGGGCGACGAAACAAACTTTTGGACAATGGGACCTACAGGTCCTTGCGGTCCGTGCTCTGAAATCTTGATAGATTTGGGCGAAGATATGGGTTGCCATAAACCTACATGCGGTCCGTGGTGTGATTGTAACAGATATCTTGAAATATGGAATCTTGTTTTTACGCAGTTCGACAGACAAGAAGACGGTTCGTTAAAACCGTTGGGAAGAAAAAATATAGATACCGGTATGGGACTTGAAAGAATAGTTGCTGCGGCTAACGGTAAAAATAATGTTTTTGACACGGATTTGTTTTTGCCTATGATGAATGCAGCATCGGAATTATTGAAAGTTTCATTTAACGATAATATACCTAAATTAAGAATGATTGCGGATCATGCAAGAGCAATAACATTTTTAATTTCCGACGGTATTCATCCTTCAAATGAAGGCAGAGGTTATGTTTTAAGAAGAATTTTAAGAAGAGCGGTTAGACAAGGAAAAGTTTTCGGCATGAACGAACCTTTCTTGTACAAACTCGTAGATGTTGTTCACGATGTTATGAAACCCGCATATCCGGAACTTACGGCAAGACTTGATAACATAAAGTCTATGGCAAAAGTTGAAGAGGAAAAATTCCTTGAAACATTAAATACGGGAACGGATTTATTAAATAATCTTATATCACAATATAAAGCAAAAAATGTGTCTGTATTAAAGGGAGAAGATGTATTTAAACTTTATGATACTTACGGATTTCCTCACGAACTTACAAAAGAAATCGCACTTGAACAAGGTTTAACAATAGATGAAAAAGGTTTCGAACAGGAAAAGAAAATCGCTCAGGAAAAATCCAGAGGAGCATGGAGCGGTTCGGGTGAACAAGACATAACATTTTATTCGGTATTGCATAAAGAGTGCGGGGATACGACTTTTGAAGGATACACACAAAACAGTTCTTCCGTAAAAGTTATTGCGCTCGTAAAAGACGGTAAAAAAGTTGAATCTTTATCCGCAAACGATAAAGGTGAAATAATTTTGTCCAATACACCTTTTTACGGTGAGTCCGGAGGACAAGTTGCAGATACCGGAATAATGTTTAACGAATCTGTAAATATAGAAGTTACCGACGTTACAAAACCTATCGGTAAACTTTTTGTTCATAAAGTTGTAGTTGAAAAAGGGCAGGTAAAAGCAGGTGATGTTTTAACTGCATCGATAAATACCGATAAAAGAAATCAAACGGCAAGACATCATACCGCAACACATTTGTTACAAAAAGTGTTGAGATCCGTTTTAGGTAACCATGTTGCCCAGGCAGGTTCTTTGGTTTGTCCCGACAATTTAAGGTTTGATTTTAACCACTTTAAAGCGGTAACAAAAGAAGAACTTAAAAAAATAGAAAAAGATGTAAATAAAGCCATAAGACAAAATTATCCCGTATCTATTACCGAAATGCCTATAGAACAAGCAAGAAAAGAAGGTGCTATGGCTTTGTTCGGTGAAAAGTACGGCGATGTTGTAAGAACAGTTAAAGTTATAGAAACCGACGATAAGTATTATTCAATGGAACTTTGCGGCGGAACACATGTTCAAAAAACCGGCGATATCGGAATGTTTAAAATTGTTTCCGAAAGTTCGGTAGGCAGCGGAATAAGAAGAATAGAAGCTGTTTGCGGCAGTGCATGCGAAAAATATGTTGACGGTTTGGAAAACAAAATAGATGAAATTGCAGCATTATTAAAAACTTCAAAAGTTATGGTTGTTCCCGCAATTGAAAAAATGTTGCAGGATGCAAAAAATCTCGATACGGAAATTTCTTCTTTAAAGAGTAAGTTGATTGCAGGAGAAATAGACGAATATATAAAATCAGCAAAAGATATAAACGGCGTTAATGTAATTGCTTTTGCTGTTGAAGGTGTTGATGTTAAAACTTTAAGAGAGATGGTGGATAAAGTTAAAGAAAAACAAGCATCGGCAATTATTGTTATAGCATCAAAACTTCAAGACAAAATATCTTTTGTTATATCAGTAAGCCAGGATATAGTTAAAAAAGGTTATGCTGCAGGAAAAATTGCAAAACAATTTGCTGCAAAAATTGAAGGTTCCGGCGGCGGAAAACCCGACTTTGCACAAGGCGGCGGTAAAAAAACAGATAATTTAAAATCTGTTATAGAAAATATAGGGGAAATATTAAAATAATGAAAATGTTATCTTTGTCGGCAATAGGAAAAGACAGAACAGGTATTGTAAGTTCAATATCGGAAATTCTTTTTAAGTTAGGTTGCAACATTGAAGATTCTACAATGACATTGTTATCGGGACAGTTTGCGGTTATATTGTTGCTTGCTTGTCCTAAAAATTCGGATGTTTCCAAAATAAAAAGAAGTTTAAATTCTTCAATGAAAAAATTGGGATTATCTTATTCAGTAACCGAAGTAGATAAACCTAAAACAAATAAAAAGAATTTCGGCGACTACATTATTGCTGTCTACGGTTCGGACAGAGTAGGTATCGTTTATAATGTAAGTAAATTCTTAGCCGACAAAAAGATAAATATAACCGATGTTCAAACAAAAATTTCAGGCAAAAAAGATAAAGTGTACATAATGTTGTTGGAAGTAAATATTCCTAAAACGGTTAAGATGGACGATTTTAAACATCATTTAAAACATTTGGCACAAGAACTTAATGTTGAAATTTTTGTAAATCAAGCGGATTCCCAGAAAATTTAGAAGAATAGAAGATTAGAGGATTAGAAGATTAGAGGAAAAAAGGAAGAAATATTTAGATAGATTGCGGATCGTAGTCCGCAATGACAGAAAGATAGGTTGTCATTCTGAACTTGATTCAGAATCTATAAACAATAACAAAAATTGCGAAGCAATTTTTACAGATTTTCTTCCAATCTTCAGATCTTCCAATCATCAAATCTTCGGTAGTTAAGGAAATAAAAGTGCCGATATTAGATATAGTAACAATTCCAAATCCGATATTAAAACAAGTTAGTTTACCGGTAGAAAAAATAGATTATAAAATAAAAAATCTTGTAGCTAACATGAGAGAAACAATGCTTTCATCCAGTCATTGTGTCGGTATTGCCGCTGTTCAAGTAGGCGTATTGTTAAGAATAGTATTGGTAGACATTTCTTTAAACCCGAAACCGCACCACAATAACGGTTTTTTAATAATGATAAATCCTAAAATAACTTACAGTTCGGGGAAGTTAAAATCGAGAGAAGGTTGTTTAAGTGTTCCCGATTTTACCGGAAATGTTGTAAGAAAAAACAAGATAGAAGTTGAGTATTTGGATATAGAAGGAAAAAAACAATTATTAAAAACTCATGGCTTTGAATCAATAACAATTCAACATGAAATAGATCATTTAGACGGTTTTATTTTCTTAGACAAAGTTTCTTCTCTTAAAACAGATGTTTTCAAAAGAATATAAAAAGCGGCGAGAATAAACATGAAAGAAATAAAAATATTATTAAATTCGGTATTAATACTATTGTTAAGTGTTAGTTTGTTTGCGGAAACAATAGTAATAACGGATACCGTTTCATTACCTAATGATACTTACCCTGATACAACTTATACAGAACAAAGCGGAACTACCGGAGGAGCTGTTTATGTTAACGGCGGAAAAGTTACCGTTGAGGGAATAACTTTTTCTTCCAATACGGCAACATTCGGCGGCGGAGCTATAGCATTGGACAGGCTTTACGGATCTGTGACAATATCCTCGGAAACGATTTTTAGTAATAATGGAACAACAACCAATGGCGGAGCAATAAATAATAATGCCGGAATATTAAAAATCAGTGGAGACAATATTACTTTCAATTCAAATTATTCGAGCAATGGTAATGGCGGGGCAATATTTAATAATTGGGGTAAAGCTGCAATAGGGGATGGAGTAAGTTTTGTATCAAATACCGCAACCAACGGCGGTGCGATTTTTAGTAAATTCAATGAAGATGACGGATCACTCGGTATAGGAAACAATGTTGAGTTTATAAAAAATAGTGCGGGAACTAATGGCGGTGCTATATATAATTATACAGAAGACAAAGTAACGGCAACAATAGGTGACAATGTTGTTTTTTCTTCTAATTCCGCAATTCTCGGCGGGGCAATATACAATCAAGCAAACAAATTAAAGGCAGAGTTAACTATAGGGAAAAATGTAACGTTTTCTTATAATTATGCATCTACAAACGGAGGAGCAATATACAATAATAAGGGAACACTAACAATAGCCGATGGTGCAACTTTTATTCATAACAGAAACACTGCAATATATAACAATAGCGGAATATTAAATTTGACTGCCGATACAATACCGATAACTTTTACCGATAATGTTACCGCAGTATATGATAATGCCGGAACAATAAATTTATATGCAAAAGATTCAAGTATAATCTTTAACGATTCGATATCATCTCAAAATAATTCAAGTGTATTAAATATTAATCAAAATTTATCTTCTGCCGGAACAGTGGAATTTAATACAGGAATGAGAGGATATAAAGGAACGGTAAATTTTTATGGCGGAGAAATAAAATTTGGCGCTGTTACCGATGAGGGGTCCAATATTAATAACAGTAAATTTTTTAACGGAAACATAAATTTGTCGAGCGGAACAGTAGATTTTTCAAATAATGCCATAGATAATATAAATGTAAACAGTTTAATAACAACGATAAACACAAATTTAAAATTTGATGTGGATTTAAGTAATAACACAAGTGATAATTGGTCGGTAACAAATGCTATATCTGATACCAACGAGTTAAATCTGACTAAAATAAATATTTTAGGCGTAAATGAAACAACCGGCAGTATAACATTGTTTAATAATGGAAATTCTCCTGTTTTGAATATTATATCAGCTACGGTAAATTATGGTAACCAAGAATATACTTTTACAAATAACGAAACAATTGCCGGAGTAATTGACTATGAATTAACCGGAATTAAAACGTTTAAAGAAGTCGTAAATGATATTGAATCGGAAATAAGAAATTATTCTTTTGAAAACGATGAAATTGTGACGGAAGATTTGGAATCGTTAGGTGGAACAGAATTATCGATTTATGGCAACGGCTATAATATCTTTGCAAGTTCGGTAGCCGGAATAACTGTTAGCGAAAATCAAATACTAAATATTGAAGGCTTAAAAGAAGTGACGGGATTTACATCCGAAAATAATGGCGGTTTTTTGTATAACAACGGCGGAACAATAAATTTAACGTCACATCAAATTGATATGGAATTTAGTTCTAATACTGCAAATGGTATTTCAAATGCAATACATGATAACGGCGGAACAATGAATTTGTGGGCAAGCGGTACAGCTGATATAATTTTAAATGACAGGATAACAAGTGAAGATGATACAAGTATTTTAAATATTAATAGTTCAAAGAATACATTAACGGCAAATGGAAAAATCATCTTAAACGAAGATATGACAGGCTACACCGGACAAGTTAATTTGTATAAAGGAACAATTGAACTTGGAGAAAAAGGAACTTTGTTTAACGGGGATATGCTTGTAGATAATGCGACGATAAATATGGTAAATGAAAATATTCAAGAACATAATTTTAACAGATTAACAGTAAATAATAATTTAAGTTTAAGTTTGGATGTTGATTTGGAAAACAAAAAAATGGATACAATTTCATCAAACGATGATTCGGAAATAGATGGAACAATAAAAGTAAAATCCATAAATTTATTAAGTGATGCACTTGAAACAACAAATAAAATATTATTTACAAGCTCAACTGTTTTAAAAGATAAAATAACTGTGGATATAAAAACAGTAAATTCAAAATTATATAAATATGACATTTTTTATGAAGATGGTTATTTTGAATTTATAAAGATAGATAATCCTGCAATATTTGAACAGGCTGTAGCAGCTTCCGTAGGCGGATATATGACACAAAATATGGTAGCGGAACAGTCTTTTGCATGTATCGATAATAATATTATAAAAAAACAAAAAGAATTTTTAGGACAGTCTTCCAATCTGTATGCATCGGCAGGAAATCAAGTGTTTGAAGAAAATAACAAAATTAAAAAAGGGTTATGGTTAAGACCGGTTGCATTACAGGAAACAGTCAAAGTAAATGAAACAGAAGTTGATAATAATTTAATCGGAACATTAGCGGGAATAGATTTACCTGTCGGACAAGAAAAGCAGGTATCTTTTTATATAGGTTATGTAGGAAGTAACCAAAAATATGGAAATGAAGCAGAGAAAGATATAAAGATAAGTCAGACAGGATATGTGATAGGAGCGACGGGAATGTTGATAAAAGAGAACTTTTATTTAGGTGTAACAGCAAATGCAATATTTAATAAAGTGGAAAGTGAAAGAAATAATGGTACTGATAACTTTGATATGAATATGTACACATTAGCTGCAAAAACCGGATATAATTTTGATGTTGGAAATAATTGGATATTAGAACCTAATATAACAATGTTGTGCGGGATGGTAAATGCGGAAAGCTATAAAACAACGAATGACGAGAATATAGACAGTCAAAACAGTAACAACATAGTAATAGAACCGAACATAAAAGCAAAATGGGAAATAGAGAACGGATGGCAACCATATGTGTTAGTCGGATATGTAGCAAATATGAATGACAATGTAAAAGTAGTTTCTGAAAACAAAGAGTTTGAACTTGATAAGATAGATGGATATTTAGAATATGGAGCCGGAGTAAATAAAGAATTTATAAGTTCTCCATGGACAATATATGCACAATTGACCGGAAGAAATGGAGGAAGAAAAGGCTTTGTAGGAAATTTTGGCGTTAAGTATAAATTTTAAAGTTTGCAAAATTTTTATGTACTACTTTATTAAAAGAATAATATCATCAATACCGATACTTATAGGGATAACCATAATAACTTTCTTTATTATGCACATTACTCCGGGTAAACCTACCGATTCAATGACCGATATGAATATGAAGGTTACTGCCGAAGCAAAAGAAAGATTACAACAATTATACGGGTTGGACAAACCTTTTTATGTTCAGTATGCGGATTGGCTTAAAAGATTAGTGGTTTTTGATTTCGGTAACTCTTTTAAAGATTCAAGACCTGCAAGAGATAAAATATTCGAAAGATTACCTGCAACGATTTTACTTAATGTTTTATCGTTGTTTTTTATTTGCCTTATTTCTATACCTTTAGGAATATATTGTGCCGTAAAAAAGGATTCTTTTGCGGATAAATCGATAACTATTCTTTTGTTCATATCTTATTCCGTGCCGTCGTTTTGGTTAGCATTAATGTTTATGATTTTGT
>CACWKJ010000036.1 GCA_902761395.1 uncultured Elusimicrobium sp.
TTTATTTCTTTTTGAGTCTTTTCTATTACTTCACTGGTTTTTACTTTTTTTATTCTGTTAGGATATTTTTTTACAAGTTCAAGAAAACCTTTTCTTACACTGTTATGAAATTTCAAACCTTCTCTTTCTATTCTGTCACCGCCGGTAAGTTTTCCCTTATTAACAGACTTTGCTTTTTTTATACCTTTATTCGGATTTATATCCAAGTATATCGTCAAGTCCGGTTTTAATCCTGATGTTGCTATATTATTCAATTTTTTTATTATTTCCTTATCTATTCCTCTTGCATATCCTTGATAAGCAAGTGTAGAATCTGTGAACCTATCGCAAATAACAATATGGCCTTTCTTTAAATTCGGTTTTATAATATATTCCAAGTGTTGTGCTCTTGATGCTTCATACAACATTAACTCACAATAAGGTGCAACATTGAATTTAGGATTAAGCAAAATGTTTCTTACCTGTTCGGCAACAATACTCCCGCCCGGTTCTCTTGTTAAAACAACCGTTAACCCTTTACTTTCCAAATATTTTTTAAGTAATTCCGATTGTGTGGTTTTCCCGCACCCTTCACAACCTTCTATTGTAATAAAAACCGGTTTCTTATATTTCATATATCTTAAAATTTTATAAAAAAAAGATATATAGTGTCAAAACAAATAAAACTTTCATAATTATTTGTATTGTCTAATATTTTTAAACTTGCTATAATTAGTTAATCTTATACTTTATATTGGAGATACAATGGAAAATTTAATCAATTACAAGAAAAAGATGTAAAAATTTTTGAATTAAAGCAAAATCTTACAAATTTGCCGAAGATTGTTGAAGAAAAACAAAAGAAAATTGCAGATTTAAAAGCAAATTTTGAAAGCAAAAAAGCCGAATACGTAAGATTAAATTCGCTGAAAAAAGAAAAAGAAGCTCTTTTATCGACAAAAGAAGCTGCAATAGCAAAACATACTTCAGACTTGAACACAATTAAAGCAAACGATATGTACAAAAATTGCTTACTCGAAATAGAAAAAGCTAAAGCTGATAAAAGTGTTGTTGAAGATGAAATTCTTCAACTTATGGAAGATATAGATAAAGAAATGGTTAATTTAAAAAAATATGAAGAAGAAACGAAAGCAAAGGAAGCCGAAATAAACAGAGAAATTTCCGAAGCAAAATTAACCGTTGAAAAAGCTAAAGAAAACATTGAAACAATACAAAAAGAAAGAGATGAGTTTGCTAAAACGATAGATAAAAACATTTTATCTCAATATGAAAGAATAAGAGAAAGCAGAAACGGACAGGGAATTGCAACTGTCGACGGTGAAAGTTGCAGCGGTTGCAATATGGTTTTAAGACCGCAATTAATAGTTCAGGCAACGAAATGTAAAGAATTGGTATATTGCGATAATTGTTCAAGAATATTATTTAATAAAAAAGGTATAGAAGAATAAAATAAGCAGATGGTTCGTGGTCGCTTTACATTCATTGTAAAGAGGAAAGTCCGAACTTTACTCTCCTTTTGGAGAAAAACGGTAGTGGGCAATTCCCACAGTCCGCGAGGATAGAGGTGCGAGCAGAGACGATTTTTCCCGAAAGGGAAAGATGTTCCTTGAAAAAGGAATAGCTCTTACTATAACCAAGGTAAGAGGTGAAACGGCTAAATCCTTACCGGAAAGCAAGATAGCAGTTATTATCGCTTGACTATATAAAGCAATTTATATAGCAGAGAAATGACCACAATGTTTACTTGTAAACATACAGAATTCGGTGTATAGCCATCTGTTTATTATTCTTCGGAAAGAACACTCCGAAAATGGATGAAAACTTTTATCATTTACCGGTTATGTTAAACGAAATAGATCAGTATCTTATAACTAAAGATACCGGTTATTATGTTGATTGTACTTTCGGAGGCGGTGGTCACAGTTTATATCTTTTGAACAAATATAACGGAATCAAAATAATAGCTTTTGATCAAGATACGGATTCTCTAAAAAGATTTAATGAAAATCCCGAACTGCAAAAATTTAAAGACAGAATAATTTTTTGTCACGATAATTTCAGGAACATTGAAAAAAATTTAAACAAATTAAATATACCGAAAGTTAACGGACTTCTTGCAGATTTGGGCGTATCATCAAAACAGCTTGATGACAAGACAAGAGGTTTTTCTTTTAATTCCGATGACGTTCTCGATATGAGAATGAACAAGGAGCAGGAATTAACTGCTTACACCGTAGTAAATACTTTCAGCAAAGAAAATTTGCAAGATATTTTTTTTAAATACGGAGAAGAATCTTTTTCAAAACAAATTGCGCAAAAAATAGTTGAAGAAAGAGTAAAAGGGAACATTAAAACTTGTAATCAATTAAAAGACATTGTTTGTAAAGTAAAATGGGCTAAAGGAAAAATTAATCCCGCTACAAAAATATTTCAAGCTTTAAGGATTTATGTTAACGATGAACTTGGCAGTTTACAGGAAATGTTGAACAGTATTTCAAACGTTTTAGATACGGGTGCCAGAGCCGCAATTTTAACTTATCATTCTTTGGAAGACAGAATAGTTAAACAAACTTTTAAAGATGCTAAAAACTTAAAAATAATAAACAAAAAAGTTATAATTGCAACAGAAAAAGAAATGAAAGAGAACCCGAGAAGCAGAAGTGCAAAACTTAGGGTTGTGGAAAAAGAACTATGAACGGAAAACAAATAAAAACAATTTTTATTCTTATTTTATTTTGTTTCATTTTTTATTTCATTGTTACAGGACAAATAAATAATAATTTAACGAATTTAAGAATACAAATTACGGATCTTAAAGAAAATTATGACATATTAGAAAATAAATCAAATTCCATGAAAGCAGAAATAAAATCTTTACTTTCAATAAAAAATCTTGAAAAAATTGCCGAAGAAAAAAAATTTAATAAACCGACAAAAGAACAGAAAATAGTATTAAAAAATGATAAAGATAAAAAAGAATAAAAACAAACCTTCTTTTTTTAGTTTAGCTAAATTAAAGAAAATTTTAAATACAAATCCCGGTTCGTCATCAACAAGACAAAAAATTATCATATGCGGACTGTTCATTTTTTTTACTCTAATAATAATAAAGTTAATTAACTTACAAGTGTTTCAACACTCGGACCAAGACCAATTTGTTAACAGCATGGCATACAAGGAAAGTGAAGAACTTCAACAAAGAGGATTCATTTTTGACAGAAATAAAGACACATTAGCCATGAGTGTAAAAACATACACTATTGCTCTTGATTCGAAAATGATGCCCGATATTGATGCTGTAAAACAATTATTGTCAAAATATGATATTAATTTAAGTTCTTCCAACTATAACTCAATAAAATCGGGTAAAAGGCATATTGAAATAAAGAAAAATATTTCCGAACTTACAATTCTTAAACTAAAGCAAGATATTTCCGCAGAAAGGAAAAAAATAAGAGAAAGAGCAAGACAATTAAATAAAGACTTAAAACTCTATAAAAAAGATCCGCAAAAAAAAGAAGAAATTCGTTCGGAACTTAACAGTATAAAAGAAGACAAATTTGTTTGCATAAAAATACAGGGAAATTATAAGAGAGTTTATCCAGAAAAAGAATTAGCGGCACATGTTATAGGAAAAGTAAATTCCGAAAATGTCGGAACCAATGGTATAGAAAGAACATGCAACGAACAACTTAGCGGTGAAAATATAAAAAGACAAAAAATGGTAATAAATAATTATAAGAGTGTATACTTAGATTCATTGGAAGATGAAGATATTGAACAATCCAACAATGTCACTTTAACAATCGATAGAAAATTACAATTTATTGCCGAAGACGAACTTGAAAAAGGATTAATCAGAACAAAATCAAAAAGAGGAGTTGCCATAATACAAAATCCGCATAACGGAGAAATTCTTGCAATGGCATCATTACCTACATACAATCCCGAAGAAAAAGTAGCAAAGCAGGAATATTTACACAATAATGCTATAAGTCTGGCCGCAGAACCCGGTTCAACTTTTAAAGTCGTTATATTGTCTACCGTACTTGATAGAGGAATTTTTAAATTAACCGATAAAGTTTATTGCGAAAACGGAAATTTTAAAATTTTCGGTGCAACTATACACGATCATGACAAACAAAAAACCATTACGGTTCAACAAATACTTGAACAATCATCGAATGTAGGTACATCAAAACTGGCTCTAAAAACAGATAATGAGGTTTTTTACAAATATATTTTGGATTTCGGATTTAATTCAAGAACGGGAATAGAATTAACCGGAGAAGAAAAAGGAATTTTGTCCCCGGTAAAAAAATGGAGTAAAATAAGTCCGTGTTCATTATCATTCGGTCAAGAGTTGTTTGTTACTCCGTTACAAACAATAGGTGCCTATTCAACCATAGCCAACGGCGGAACTCTTTTAAAGCCTAAAATAATAAAAGCAATTGCAGATAAAGAATGTGCGGAAAAAGAGATTGTGAGAAAACATGTTATAAGTGAGGACACAGCATACAAAGTAAGACAAGCTTTGGAAGGAGTTGTAAAAAACGGAACAGGAAAATCGGCAAGAGTTCCCGGATACACCGTAGGCGGAAAAACCGGAACGGCACAAAAATTTGATCAACAATTAAGAAAATATTCCAAGAAAAATTATTTGGCTTCTTTTTGCGGAATGCTGCCTGCAATGAATCCCGAAATTGTAATTCTTGTGGTATATGATGAACCTTACGGAGATGAATATTATGCTTCCACCGTTGCAGCTCCAGTATTTTCAAAAATAGCACAAAGAGCTGCGGAATACTTAAATATACAACCTGATAAACCCGAAGAGTTAGTTGAGAAAAAAACACAAAAAGGAAAGAAGAAATGAATTTAAAAAATTTAATTGACTCAATAAGTGTTAAAGAAATTTTCGGAAACACGGATATAGATATAAAAGGCTTATCTTATGATTCAAGAAAAGTTTCACAAGATAATATCTTTTTTGCTCTTAAAGGTTCTCATGCCGACGGAACAGAATTTTCAAGACAGGCAATTTCAAAAGGTGCAACTTGTATTATTTCCGAAACAAAAATAGATAATTGTGAATGTACAAATATAGTTGTCGATAATGTTTTAGATTCCATGTCAAAAATCAGTGCAAAATTTTATGATTATCCCGACAAGAAATTAACCATTATCGGAGTTACCGGAACCAACGGAAAAACATCAATAACATACATGACAGAATCAATATTAAAAAAATTAAATATTGATATAGGTGTAATAGGAACTATAAGTTACAGATATGCAAATGTTGTTATTGATGCACCCAACACAACGCCGCAATCTTTAGATTTATATAAGATGATGTCGGAAATGGTTAAACTAAACATAAAATATTTAATAATGGAGGTTTCTTCTCATTCTCTCGTATTGGGAAGAGTGTCGGGAATAGAATTTGATATAGCGGTCTTTACTAATTTAACACAAGACCATCTTGATTTTCATAAAAACATGGACAATTATTTTAATGCAAAAAAAATGTTGTTTTCTTCGTTATCCGTTAACTTAAAAAACAATAAAAAGTTTGCTATAATTAATTCCGATGATTTTTACGGGAAAAAGCTTTTAGAAGATTCAACCATTACAGCAAATAAAATTTCTTATTCCACTTCTTCTAAAAATAGTTCTTTGTTTTGTTTAGCAAAAAATATTTTATTAAACAGCACCGGAAGTTGTTTTAATATGGAATCATCTTTCGGCAATGCTACGATAAACATAAATCAAATAGGTATGCACAACATATACAACATTCTTGCAGTTTTTTGTATCTGTATATCGATTGGATTAGAATTTAACAAAATTGTTGATTGCTTGAAAGAAATGTCGGGAGCCCCGGGACGACTTGAAAAAGTAAACGGGAGCAAAGATTTTTCGGTTATAGTTGATTATGCACATACAGATGATGCTTTAAAAAATGTATTATCCGCAATAAAAAGTTTAAAACCGGCAAAAATTATTACGGTATTCGGTTGCGGAGGAAACAGAGATAAAACCAAAAGGCCAAAAATGGCAAAGGTTGCTTGCAGTATGAGCGATTTCGTTTTTATAACTTCCGATAATCCGAGAGAAGAAAACCCTGATGAAATAATCAGCGACATTGAAGCGGGCGCAAAAGAAATAAATAAAACAAATTACAAAATAGTTGTTGACAGAAAAGAAGCAATAAAACAGGCAATTATCGAAGCAAGAAAAAACGATGTGGTTCTAATTGCAGGTAAAGGGCACGAAAACTATCAGATAATCGGAAGAACTAAAATTCATTTTGATGATAGAGAAACAGCTTCGGAAATATTAAAAAATTTTAGGTAATATAAAATGGAAAACTTTTATTTAATGGATTTAATAAATGCAGTAAACGGTTCTTTTGTAATAGGTAACCCCCACCTTCCGATAAATGAAATAGGTATAGATACCAGGACAATAAAACAAGATTCTTTGTTTTTCGCAATAAAAGGTAAAAGTTTGGATGGCCATGATTATATCAGAGAAGCTATAGAAAAAAAAGTATCGGCTATTGTTTATTCCAGAGACGATATTAATTTTGAAAATCTGTTTCCCACATTACCATCGTTGGTAAAAGTTAAAGATACTTCTATTGCATTAGAACAACTTGCTAAAGCATACAGAAAAAGATTCAATCTTTTGCATTCCGTTGCAATCACAGGCTCAAACGGAAAAACAACAACCAAAGAAATGTTAGCATCAATTTTCAGACAGAAAGGCAAAACATTATCCAACCAAGGAAACTTTAACAACAGAATAGGAGTTCCTTTGACCGTATTTAATCTTACAAGTGACACCGAATATGCAGCATTCGAAATAGGAACTTCCGAATTCGGTGAAATAAAAGTTTTAACGGATATCATAGCTCCGCATTGCGGAATAATAACCAATATCGGCAGTTCGCATTTGGAATTTTTTAAAACTCCCGAAAATGTTTTAAAAGAAAAAAGAACTTTAATAGACGGTATAGATGATGACGGTTTTATAGTATTAAACAACGAGAATACATATTTAAAATCAATCATTCCCCAAACAACAAAAAAAGTTATAACCTTCGGTTTATACAACGGATCTGACGTTTATGCAAAAAATATAAAATTGTGGTTGGACAAACCTGTTTTCGATATGTATATCGACGGAGAAAAAGAAACTATAGAACTCCCTATAAAAGGTAAATTCAATATTTTTAACGCATTGGGTGCGGCTGCAGTTGCATATGGTTTAGGATTTTCTTTTCAGGAAATAAAAGACGGACTTGCAACTTGTACTCCTCCGAAAATGAGAATGCAAGCTTATACATTGGCTAACGGAGCCGTCGTCGTAAACGATGCTTACAATGCAAACCCGACTTCAATGCAGGTATCAATAAACAGTCTTTCACAATCTTATCCGAACAGAGATGTAATTTTGGTTTTAGGTGATATGTTGGAATTAGGAGAAAATTCCGCAGACTATCACGCACAGTTGGGCAAATACATAAATTCATTACCCAATATTAAAGCCGTTTATTTGTTTGGAGATTTGGTTAATTATTTAAAAAGTGAACTTACTGATAAGAAATCAAAATTTTTCATATCAAAAACTATTCTTTGTGAAGAATTAATTCAAGATATAACGGGAAACTCATTGATATTCATAAAAGGATCAAGAGGTATGAAACTTGATGAAATTTACAATGAAGTAATTACCGTTGATAAAATAAAAAGAGGAATAAAATAATATGTTCTATCATATTTTTTACACATTACTCGACATAAACATTTTTCAGTACATAACTTTCAGGGCCGGCGGAGCAATTTTAACGAGTTTAATAATAACTTTTGTTATAGCACCGATTATTATAAGAAACTTAAAAAAATATAAAATAGGTCAAACGGTAAGAGATGACGGTCCAAAGACACATCAAGTAAAATCCGGAACCACAACTATGGGCGGAATAATAATAATAATATCTTTATTAATATCAACTCTTTTGTGGGCAAGATTAGACAATAACTTCATTTTATGGTTAATAGCGGCAACAATGTATTTCGGAATGATAGGTTTTGTTGATGATTATTTAAAGTTAGTGAAGAAAAACCCTAAAGGATTATCGGCAAGAAAAAAAATGTTGTTTCAATCAATATTTGCGATATGTGTGATAATATATTTATATTTTTATCCTACAAATTCACAATTTGCAACTTCATTGAATATCCCCTACTTAAAAACAACCTTTGTGGAAATGTCTTTCTTATATTTTGCATTGATATTCTTAGTTATAGTCGGAAGTTCGAATGCCGTTAATTTAACCGATGGTCTTGATGGCCTTGCAATAGGAAACATTATAATAGCAGCTTTAACTTTGGCTGTATTTTCTTATTTAATAGGTCACTCTCACATAAGTTCCTATTTAAAAGTTCCATATGTTGCCGGTGCAGGAGAAATTTCAGTATTTTTAACGGCACTTTTCGGTTCGGGTTTAGGCTTTTTATGGTACAATTCATATCCGGCAGAAATATTTATGGGAGATACGGGAAGCTTGTGCTTGGGCGGTCTTTTAGGTTTAGCTGCAGTATTTATAAAACAAGAACTTATTCTTTTTATAGTAGGAGGAATATTTGTAGCGGAAGCATTATCTGTTATGATACAAGTTTCTGTTTTCAAAAGAACTCAAAAAAGAGTTTTTAGGATGGCACCTTTACATCATCATTTTGAGTTAGGTGGCCTCGCAGAAACAAAAGTAACGATAAGATTTTGGATTGTAAGTATTATTCTTGCAATTATAGCGATATCTTCTCTCAAATTAAGATAAAGAAATGATAAAAAACAATGGTATCAAAATAGCGGTTTTAGGGTTAGGAAAGTCCGGTATTGCCTGCGCAAATTTGGCAATAAGCAAAGGTTATTCAGTATTTGCAAGTGATAGCGGTAAAGTAAGAACACATAAACAAATGAATTTAAACAAAAAAGTGGAAGTTGAGTTCGGTAAACATTCTTCAAAAATTCTTGAAAGCGATATAATAATAAAAAGTCCCGGATTACCTAATGAACTTGAAATTCTTAAACAGGCAA
>CACWKJ010000037.1 GCA_902761395.1 uncultured Elusimicrobium sp.
AGAAAAATGGGAGAAGATTATAAATACAAAATTAACGGTAAAGAATTTACTCCTCAACAACTTTCAGGTTTTATTTTACAGAAAATTAAAAAAGATGCAGAAGCATATTTGGGAACAACTGTAGATAAAGCAGTTATAACTGTTCCTGCATACTTTAACGATCACCAAAGACAAGCAACAAAAGATGCAGGTGCAATTGCAGGTTTGGAAGTTGTAAGACTTGTTAACGAACCTACGGCAGCATCTCTTGCTTACGGTATAGATAAAGTAGGTAAAGAACAAAAAATATTGGTATTCGATCTCGGTGGTGGAACTTTGGATTGTACAATAATGGAAATGGGATCTGAAGGAACTTTTGAAGTATTGTCTACATCCGGAGATACAAAGCTCGGTGGAACAGATATGGATAAAGCTGTTATAGATTATATAGCAGAAACATTTAAGAAGGAAAACGGTATCGATTTAAGAAACGATAAAATGGCTGTTCAAAGATTGCAGGAAGCTGCAGAAAAAGCAAAAATCGAGCTTTCCAACATTCTTGAAACAGATATCAATTTGCCGTTTATTACAGCAGATGCTACAGGACCGAAACATTTGGCAATGAAACTTACAAGAGCAACACTTGAAAACTTGGTAGATCCTATAGTTCAAAGATGTAAAGCATCTATCGACCAGGCAATAAGTGATGCAAAACTTACAAGTGCGGATTTGACAAAAGTTATTCTCGTAGGTGGTCCTACAAGAATGCCTATAGTTCAAAAATTTGTTGAAAACTATGTAGGTAAAATTGTTGAAAGAGGAATTGACCCGATGGAATGTGTTTCCAACGGTGCAGCAGTTCAAGCAGCTGTTTTAACCGGAGATGTAAAAGATATTCTTTTACTCGATGTTACACCTTTAACATTAGGTCTTGAAACTTTAGGAAATGTTAGAACTCCTATCATCGACAGAAATACAACAATTCCTGTAAAGAAATCTCAAGTATTTTCTACCGCACAAGATAATCAGCCGGGAGTGGAAATACATATTTTGCAAGGTGAAAGACCTATGGCAAAAGATAACGTTTCTTTGGGAAGATTTACTCTTGACGGAATACCACCTGCTCCGAGAGGAGTTCCTCAAATTGAAGTTACATTCGATATAGATGCAAGCGGTATTTTGCATGTATCTGCAAAAGATTTGGGAACAGGTAAAGAGCAGTCAATTAAGATTACTTCTTCAACAAAACTTTCTAAAGAAGATATAGACAAATATGTTAAAGAAGCAGAACAATATGCTGCAGACGATAAAAAGAAAAAAGAAGAAATCGAAGCTAAAAACGAAGCCGACAATTTAGTTTATGCAACAGAAAAGAGTTTGAAAGAACATGGCGACAAGATTTCTCAAGATGAAAGATTGAAAATCGAACAAGCTATCAACGACACAAAAGAAGCAATTAAAGGCGGCGATATAGCAAAGATTAAAGAAGCTAAAGATAAACTCTCGGATGCTTCACATAAATTAGCTGAAGAAGTTTATAAGGCGGCACAACAACAGCAACAGGCTAATGCACAAGGCGCTCAATCAAATGCAGGAGCTCAGGCAAATAATAATGCCGGTGGAAATAATGACGACAATGTTGTGGATGCAGAAGTTGTAGACGACAAAAAATAACTAATCTTTTGAATTTATGCTTCGTTACACCGCACCTCATTTACTTTTCGATGTAAACTTCGGTGCGGTGTGCCTAGCCTAAAGTTCAAAATCTTTAGTTATTTAAGTATAGGTGTCATTCCGGACTTGATCCGGAATCTCGCCGTTGTTGTCATTCCGTGCTACGACACGGAATCTATTAAAAATTAGAACTATCAACAGGCAAAAAGCCTGTTGGTAGTTTCGCAAGTTTAAAAGATAAGATTTTTAAAGAGTATTAAAATATATTTTTTAATGATTTTATTTGATGGAGTGTTAAATGTTTAATGAAAAAATAGAACAACTATTAAAAATAACAGATGAAGAACTTTTTCACGAAAAAGATTATGCTAAAGTTTCTTTAATAGAAAAAAAAGCAGATGTTGAATATTTAAAAAAGATATTAACTGAAATATCAGAGTTAAATGATATCAAAACTACAGGATACCAAAATATTGCTAGTAGAATAGATGAAGTATTTAGAAAGATACAAAATATGTTTGATATCATGAAGAGATACAATGGTACAAATAAAAATAATATTGTATCTCAAGTTAATAGTCTTATAATCGAAATACAGAGTAAGTATATAGATGTTTTAGCTTTGATATCATATGAAAAAAGTAAAAAGATAGATACTAAAATTAAGCTAATTCAATTAGAAAATTTACGAACAATATCGGATGTGGAAGATAAAATTGATTCAAAACTTGAAGAAATAGAAAAGATAAAAAAACAAATTTCAAAATATGAACTAGATGCAAAGAAAAGTTTAGAAAGTATACAAGATATTGCTAATAAGGTAGGCGTAAGCAAATACTCTACTATTTTTAATAAACAAGCTGATGTCTATAATAAAACTGCAAGTAAATGGTTTTATGGCACAATTATCCTTTTGATGGTTATTATAGTATGCTCTTTTTCTTTATTATTTGGTTGGTTTAATCCTCCAAATGATGCAAGTTGGGGAATTATCGTTCAGTTTACAACAGCGAAACTAATAATTTTTTCAGCACTATGTATTGCTATTTCTTGGACAATAAAAACATATAAAGCTAATAAACATAATGAGGTTTTAAATAAACACAGACAAAATGCACTTGATATTTTTGAAGCTTTTGTTAATGGTACGAGTGATGAACAAACAAAAAATGCTGTATTATTACAAGCAGTTCAATCTATTTTTGCTCAACAGAGTACAGGTTATAACGATAATGAAACAGAAACAGGAAATGCTCAAACAAAAATTTTAGAGTTTGTTAGTAGTTCAATAAAGAATAATGCAAAATAAAAGGTTATAATGGAAAAGTTAGAAATTGAATTTGAAACTTTTAATGGAATTAGTTTGGATACCGTTTTAAATAATAAAATAGGTGTATATATTATTTGGGATGCACGTTCAAAAAAAAGACCCACATATATAGGTGAGGGAAATTTGTTAAAAAGATTATGTGATCATAGAGATAGAAAAGAAGAACATTTTGCAGTAATTGATGGTTATATCGGAATAATAAAAAAAATAAATAAAAAATTTGAGAATTTTACAGAAAATGAATTAAAAATTAATTCTGAACTGGTGGAATATGTTTTGTTGGATTTATCTGATAAAATGGGAATTTATCCAGTAAAAAATAAAAATTTAGGTAAATTTAGATCCTTGTATAGTAAATTTAAAAGAGGTAGTAGAGTTTTAGAAATTAAAATAAGAGGTTTTAATCCTTTACAGCCAAGATATTCTTTAAGATATGCTAAAAATGGTTTAGATACTATAAAATTAAAAGTAAAACAAGGTATTATTACATATGAAGAGCCAAAAAAAATTGAAAAAATATTTAAATTGAAATTCTTGGAATAATATTAATTTCAATATAGTCATTGTTGGCTTTCGAAGACTTTTAAGTTTTTAGTTTAGAACGAGTAGTATAAAATATAAAAAAATTGCGAAGCAATTACATTGTTTGTTGCTTTGTAAGACTTCTTAGATTTTAAATTTTAACGAAGTATTTATCGAATGAAGTGTACAAAAAGAAAGCGATAGCGGTTGGTACTCGATTGAGGTAAATACGAAGTTAAAATTAAAAAGATGAAGTCGCTTCGCTCAAATATAAGAGGGAAAAAATGAAAAAAGATTTTTATGAGGTTTTAGGTGTTCAAAAAGGAGCATCGGCCGACGAAATAAAAAAAGCATACAGACATTTGGCAATAAAATATCATCCGGACAGAAATCCGGGAAACAAAGAAGCCGAAGAAAAATTTAAAGAGATAAACGAAGCTTACGATGTTTTATCTAATCCGCAAAAAAAACAACAATACGATGCTTTCGGTCACGAAGGTATGAACGGTATGGGCGGAGCCGGTGCGGGCGGTTTCGGTAACATGGGAGATATGGGCGACATATTCGGTGACATATTCGGTGATATTTTCGGCGGCGGCAGAGCGGGAAGATCGTCGGGCGGAGCTCAAAGACAATACAGAAAAGGCGCAGATTTAAGATACGATTTGGATATATCTATGCTTGATGCAATGACAGGTAAAGAAGTATCTTTGGATGTTACTAAAAGAGATACTTGCCAAACCTGCGGAGGTACGGGAGCAAAAGCAGGTACAAGCCCGAAAACATGTCCTCAATGTAAAGGTCACGGACAAGTCAGAGTAAGCCAGGGCTTTTTCTCTTTCACGCAAACCTGTCCCAAATGTCACGGCGAGGGGCAAATTATAGATAATCCTTGTCCTACTTGCAGAGGAACCGGAACAATAAGAACAAATAAAACAATAAAAGTAAGAATACCGCAAGGTGTTAACGACGGAAGTACATTAAGAGTTTCCGGTGCGGGAGATGCAGGTCCGAAAGGTGCACAACCCGGAGATTTGTATGTTGTTATACATTTAAAGAAACAGCCGGGATTTGTAAGAGAAGGCGACGATTTGCATACCGAAATAAAACTTACATTTGCGCAAGCATCTTTGGGAATGGAATATGATGTTCCAGTGTTAGATGGAAAAGTTAAAGTTAAAATTGCTCCGGGAACACAACCCGGAACGATATTAAGAGTTAGAGATCAGGGTTTCCCTAAACTCGGCAGAAGAGGTGTAAGGGGAGATTTATATGTTAAAGTAAATATAAATGTTCCGAAAAGTTTAAATTCCGAGCAGAAAAAAGCATTGTTTGAATTTGCAAAAACCATGGGCGAAGTTCCGAAAGATGCAGTTCAGAAAAACGACAGTTTCTTTAAAAAGTTTTTCAGTTAGTAAGAATAGTGTCTATTTATTTGAATAATTCTTTAAAGCATCTGTTATGGACGGAATGAAAACCGCCTTTCTGGATGCATATGGTTCAATCTTGTATGCCATACCGTCAAAGACAACTTTGTCACCAAAAGTATTTTTAAGAATTTCGTTTGCCGTATCATTAGAAGGTACAATATAGGTGACTGAAATATCATCGTGCAATATACTTATCAGTGTAAAGGACATGTCCGTTCCTGTCGGGGGTACTGTTAAAGACATTGTTGCTTTCATACGAGCAATCATTTCTTTTGCTTCTTCTTCGGTGTATGTACCGACACAGCTGACAGAAATGTGTTTATCTCCGATATTATATTCTTTATAGTCACTAAAAAATATTTCTTCGTCTGACATACCTTCATAAGAAATTAATGCTTTATACATCTTGCGACAGAAATCATCTGTATCTGAAATTCCGCCCAGTTTGCTAAGTTCTTTTACTGCTTCTCTATCAGCATAAGTTGTTGTGTTGTTTCTAAGGTTTTTTGTGTCCGATAAAATCGCGCCCAACATAGCAATTGCAGTTTTCTTATCCGGTTCAATACCGTAATTACGGTAACGAATCCAAGTGACTGTCGCGGCTGAACCTATTGGTCTGGCATCATAAATCAAAGGATTGGCGGTAGTTACAGATCCGTCCCCGTGATGATCTATAATACTGATGACTTTTGCATCCTTTAGTCCGTCAGCCGATTGCATGTAATCACTATGATCTACTAAAATCATATTTAGACCTGAAGCATTTTTTAACAATTTGGGTGTTTCCAGACCTGCAGTTTTTAGAATAAAAGCTGTTTCGTGATTTATATTTCCGAGAACAACCGGGATTGCATCATAGCCCAGAGTTTGAAGTAAGTGTGCATATGCTATGGAACTGCCGACACTATCCGAATCGGGGCTTTTGTGCCCGGTTACATAGATTGGCTCATCGATTTTACCTAACCCTTCGAGTTCGCTGCGATTCAAAAGAATATTAAAGTTCCTTTTTGCTTGAAAATGTTCGGTTTCTATGTTTTTACCTATATAAAATCCTGCTGCTCCTGCAATAACAAGTAGGATGAAAATACATCCGAATTTTATCAAATGAGTTTTTTGTTTCATTTTATAATCCTCTTTTTCACGGAAATATTGGTTACGATGATTATATCATATGACTATTGTTTGGCAACAAAGGGAAAATCAAACTCTTTAAATTTAATAATTTTTGTCATTTTTTACATAAAATGATAAAATAATGCAAATTCATATTAAGAGAGAAAAATGAAAAAAATATTAAGTTTAACAATTGCAATTTTGTTTTGTTTTGAAAGTGCTGTTCTTGCTAATTACAGCGGGTATAAATCTTACATAAAAGGTTTACTTGCCTTAAAAAACGGTAAAACGGATGTTGCTGTTTCCGAATATGAAAGAACTTTGTCTTACGATCCGGATGCTACGACAGTTTACAAAGATTTGGCACTTGTTTATCTACAACAAGGTGATGTCACAAAAGCATTGGAAAGTGCAAAAAAACTTCAGGAACTTGAAAATGATAATGTTAAAACACAAATGTTTTTGGGTTCTTTTTATCTTTCGATAAATGAAATGCTTTTGGCAAAACAGTGCTGGGAAAGAGTTTTGGAACTTGAACCGGAAAACGAATCTGCAACAGTGTACTTGGCGGCATATTATTATTCGGATAACAAATTAAAAGAATCAATCGATTATTGGACAAAATTTTTGGAACAGCAACCGGAATCTGCAGAAGGTTATTTCCAACTCGGTTTAACACAAGAAAAACTCGGTATGCTTGATGAAGCGTTACAATCTTATAAAAAAGTTAATGAAATAAAATCCGAAGCTCAAGAAGGATATTTGGCAAGAGCCAGAATCTATGAAAATAAAAAAGAATACAAACTTGCAATAGAGGAATACAAAGAGTATGCAAAAATGTTTTCCGGTAATGTTGCAATATTAACATATCTCGGGAAATGTTATTTTGAAGAGAAGAAATATGATGAGGCTGAAGAAGTTGTTTTAAAAGCAAAAGACACTGCACCTAATAACGTTGTTGTAAATTATCTTTTGGGAATGATATACGAAAAGCAAGGCAAAATAGATGATGCAATCGATGTTTTTGAATATATAATAAAATTGGAACCTACAGCATCGAATTATACGAGATTAGGTTACTATTATGCATTAAAACAAAATTATAAAACAGCTGAAAAACAATTTGATAAAGCATTGGAAAAAGAACCGTTAAATTCTGAAATATTGTATCTGGCAGGACTAAATTATATAGATTCAAAAAAATATGAAAAGGCCAAAGAAGTTTTGGAACAATCTTTATATTTAAGACCCGATTTTTCCGACTCGAAATTTTATTTGGCTCTTGCCTACGATAAATTAAAAAACTTTGATAAAACAGAACAACTCTTAAAAGAAATAATAGAAATTGAACCAGATAACGTGAAAGCTTTAAATTATTTGGCTTACAGTTATACGGAAAAGACAATCCATTTGGATCAAGCGGAACAAATGCTTACAAAAGTTTTAAAACTGCAACCGAATGTTCCGGCATATTTGGATTCTATGGGATGGTTGTACTACAAAAAAAGAAATTATGAATTAGCGGAAAAATATATATTTACCGCCATAAATTTAAAACCGCAGGTTTTCGATAAAGATTTGTACGAACATTTAGGTGATATAAGTATAGAACTTAAAAAATTGTCTCAGTCGTGGTTGGCATATGCCGTCGCATATGATTTAGGTTCTAAAACCGCAAAGAAAAAATTGAACTTATTGGATAAAAAATTTGCACAAGAAAAAAGCTTACAACAAGAAAAATTTAAAGTTGTTGCTGAAAGAGCAATATTGAACTTTCACAGGATAGCATCTGTAAAAGCAGGTTATAAACTTAATATAAAAATGAATGTTGCATCGGTATCTTCGTATATGACAGTTTCTTTTGCGAGGAGAATCGGTTTGAATTTTGAGTTTCCTCCGAAATTATCTTTTCAGGGCGGTTCTGCTTTTGTAGATGAGAATAATATAGAATTTTCACCTCAGGCAATTAAAGAAAACATTCCGGATGAATTTATATCAATGTTTGATTTTGCAAAGCTTATTTTGTCCAATGAGTTTGTAACTAAATTGATGTCGTCGGAAAAGTCGCAAAAAGGTAACGATGTTGTTTATAAAAGTTATGACGGTTACACAATAACGATTGATTCTAAAACCGGAATGTTTAAAGAGTTTTCACAAAAAAACAGTTTCGTTTTGAAATTAAGTAAATATAAAGAATTTAATACGATAGCAAAAATTCCTTCAAATGCAATTTTTGAAGCACAACAAACAAAATTTAAATGCGTATGTAATTTAAAT
>CACWKJ010000038.1 GCA_902761395.1 uncultured Elusimicrobium sp.
AACCTTATAAGAAGAATGTTGGGTGAAGGTTCTTTTTCGGCAGCATTTATACCTGTATTTTCGGAATATCTTCACACAAGAACAAAATCGGAAACTCAAAAGTTAATAAATGTGGTTTTTACATTATTGTTTTTGGTATTGTTAGTTATAACCATACTTGGAATGTTTTTTTCACCGCTGCTTGTAAAAATAATAGCTTACGGTTTTACCTCCGATCCTGAAAAGTTGGCTCTTACCATAGAACTTACAAGATTGATGTTTCCGTTCCTTTTATTTATTTGTTTGGCTGCTATGCTTTTGGCATTGTTAAACACATTAAATTCTTTTTTTATTCCGGCAATAGCACCTGCAAATTTAAGCTTTGCCGAAATTATTTATATATTGGCTTTAGCACCGTTATTGTCGCCCGGTAACCAAATTAAAGGTCTTGCGATAAGTGTTATTTTCGGCGGGTTGGGACATTTCCTTATGCAGTATCCTACTTTAAGAAAGTTAGGATGGCACCTGCATTTTGATTTTCATTTTAATCATCCGGGCATAAAAAAAATAATATTTTTAATGATACCTTCCATTATCGGTATTTCGGTAGACCAGATAAACACTTTTGTAGATACAATATGTGCTTCGTTTTTAGGTAACGGTGCGATAACGGCTTTGTATTATTCAAACAGATTAATGCAACTTCCTCTTGCGATATTCGGGCTTGCGATGGCAACCGTTTCGTTACCGATGATGTCCAAATCGGTTGCTACAAAAAATATAGAAGAACTGAAAGAAACATTAAATTTTTCCATAAGAATTTCCATAATAGCTTTGCTTCCTGCAACGGTGGGGCTTATGGCTATAGGGTTACCGATAATACAAGTTTTGTTTGAAAGGGGAAAGTTCGATACGTTTGCATCACTTCTTACAAATAAAGCTCTTTTTTATTATGTGTTGGGTTTACCTGCTTTTGCTATTACAAAAATTTTTGCCAACACGTTTTTTTCGTTTCAGGATACAAAAACTCCCGTTAAGATAGCATTCGTGGTTATGTTTGTTCATGTGATATTGTGTGTTGTTTTAATGAAACCGTTAGGTGTGGGAGGTCTTGCTCTTGCAACTTCGGCTTGTGCATATATGAATGTATTTATGCTGTTTTATAAACTTAAACAAAGAATCGGTAAAATCGGCGCAAGAAGAATTCTTTTATCGTCAATAAAAGCATTGATAGCATCTACACTTATGGGTATAATAGCATATGAAATAATGCAAATAAAAATGTTGCCTATGATAGTTGCATTGATGATTTCCATAATTTGTTCGATAATCTCTTTTATTATTTTCTTAAAAATATTAAAATCTCAAGAGATGGACCAAATATTATATTCTTTAAAAAAGAAAAGAAATGCAAAAACCAGTTAACGATTATACCGTAAATATTCCGCATCTTCCCGGCGTGTATATAATGAGAGATTCGGCAGCAAACATTATATACATAGGTAAAGCTAAAGATTTAAAAAACAGAATATCTTCTTATTTTCATTCCGATACGGACAGCAAAGCATTTTCGATAATAAGTGCGATGAAAACCATAAACTATATTTTATGTGCTTCCGAAAGAGAAGCTTTTCTTGTTGAAAGACAGCTCATAAAGAAAGTGCAACCGTATTTTAATGCAATGTGGAAAGACGATAAAACTTATCCGTATATAAAATTAACCGTAGCGGAAGATTTTCCGCGACTTGTGATGACGAGAAAAGTTATAAAAGACGGTGCATTATATTTCGGACCGTATCCGCAACTTACATACATTAAAAAGTTGATACTTTGGTTAAATAAAATTTTTAAAATAAGACCGTGCAAAATAACTTTTTCCGAAAAAGAGTTACCGAAATTGGACAAAGTAAAATCCTGCTTGTATTATCATACCGGATTATGTTTCGGTCCGTGTATGGGAAAAATATCTTCCGTTGATTATAAAAACAATTTAAAAGAAGTGGAAACTTTTTTTAACGGTAAATTAAAAAAGTTGGCAGATACCTGGCAAAAAGAAATGTTGGAATTAAGCAATAAACAGGAATACGAAAAAGCAAAAGAAATAAGAGACAGACTTTTTGCAATACAATCAATAAGCCAAAGAGTAGCAATAAGAGAAATAAGCATAGAAGATATTAATCAATATGTTTCAAAAACGGATTCTTTACAGGAACTGAAACAAGTTTTAAAACTTCATAAACTTCCTGCTGTTATGGAATGTTTCGATATTTCAAATACTTCCGGAACAAACCCCGTTGCATCCATGGTTCAGTTTGTAAATGCAAAACCGAACAAATCCGGTTACAGAAAATTTAAAATAAAAACAGTTAACCAAATAAACGATTTTGCCATGATAAAAGAAGCGGTATTCAGAAGATATTCCGGTATTATCAGAAGAAATGAACAGTTTCCCGATTTGATTGTTATCGACGGGGGAAAAATTCAACTTGCCTATGCACAGTCTGCACTGGATGAAATAGGCATTTACATACCGATGATTTCTTTGGCAAAACAAGAAGAAGAAGTTTTTATGGTGGGCAAACCGAAATCCCTACTGTTACCGAGAAATTCGTTAGGATTGAGACTTTTGCAGGCGATAAGAGATGAAGCGCATAGGTTTGCGATAACTTTCCATAAGCAACTACGTGCAAAAGAATTTTTAAAATAGAATTTTATAAATTCTTTGGGCGAAACGGATTAATCTTTTAAATTCTAACGAAGTATTTGCTGCTTTGTCTTTGTCGTTCTTGGCAATACAAGAGTTTCTGAGTTTTTGCTTATAATGAAGCATTTGCCGACTGCAGTGTACATAAATGGAAGTGAAACGGATGGTACATAAAGTAGACAAATGCAAAATTAGAAGTAAAAAATTAAACTTGCTTAGCTATAAGGAACAAAAAAACACCTGATGAAAAATCATCAGGTGCCTTTTGAATTATAAGGTAAATTAGTTTTGTTTTTCTTTCAAAACCAAATTATAGAATACACCGGCTAAAGCTCCGCCGATAGCAGGAGCAATTATAAATACCCAAACTTGTGCTAAAGCTTTTCCGCCTTGGAACAATGCAGGACCGAAAGATCTTGCAGGGTTTACTGATGTTCCCGTGAAAGGAATACCGATTAAATGAATAACAACAAGTGTTAAACCTATAACCAAACCTGCAACAGCTCCGTTTGATGCTTTGTCGGTAACACCGAGAATTGCCAAAACGAAAGCAAAAGTAAGAATTATTTCCATTACTATAGCCATAACAGCCGTAACTGTTACTCCGTTGGATAATGTTCCGCCGAAACCGTTAGCACCTAAAGCGGCAAAACTGCCTAAGCAAACACCCAATACTATTGCACCGCAAATTGCACCTAAGAATTGTGAAATGATGTACTTTACACATTCTCCGACACTCATTTTACCTGCAACACATACTCCGATAGAAACGGCAGGGTTTACATGACAACCCGAAACATTACCTATAGAATAAGCCATAGCAACGATTGTTAAACCGAATGCCAAAGCTGTGGCAATGTAACCTGCTTCCGGAAATTTGCAACCTGATACCGCTGCAACTCCGCAAGCGATGAACACTAAGAAAAATGTTCCGGTAAATTCTGCAACATACTTTTTCATTTACTTTCTCCTTAAATAAATTTTCATAAATTATATATTTTTTATTCTTTATTTTCAAAATTTTCGATATAAGAATTTTTTATTTTAAATAAAATGTATAATATAAAACATGATAACAATATATTTATCATTAGGTTCAAATATCGGTAACAGGAAAAAAAATTTAGAAAAAGCTGTTGCCGAGTTAAATAAGAATAATATAAAAGAAATAAAGATATCTTCTTTATATGAAACAGAACCTGTAGGTCCCAAACAAAGAAACTTTTATAATATTGCCGGAAAATTTAAAACAAATTTAAATCCGCGGGAATTGTTAAAAGTTTTAAAACAAACGGAACAAAAGTTGGGAAGAACAAAAACTTATCATTGGGGACCGAGAGTTATAGATATTGATATATTGTTTTACGGTAAACAGGTAATAAAGAGTAAAAATCTTATAATACCGCACAAAGAAATAATAAACAGAGCATTTGTTCTTGTACCGATGAAAGAAATTGCTTCTAATTTTGTTCATCCGACACAACACAAAACAATAAAAACTTTAAATAATGCTTTACAAAAAGATACATATATAAAATGTATTGAAAAAATATAATAATTTTGGTACAATCTTTAAAATTTAGTCAGCAGGCTAAAATACACACACAAGCGGATTAATCAAAAGTCCCTGTAAAAAGGGTTTGAGTTCTGAAACTTGTGGAGGTCATCTTAAAAGATGAAAAAAACTAAAGGAGAGAAGTAAAATGGCAAACGTAACAATGAAGTCGTTGTTGGAATCCGGTGTTCATTTCGGACATCAGACAAGAAGATGGAACCCAAAAATGGGAAAATTCATTTTTGGCAGCAGAAACAAAATTCACATCATTGATCTTCAAAAAACTTTAAAAGAACTTAAAAAAGTTTACAAAGTTGTAAGAGATTATGCTGCAGAAGGAAAAGATGTTCTTTTCGTAGGAACAAAAAAACAAGCTCAAGGACCTATCAAAGAAGAAGCTTTAAGATGCGGTTCTTATTTTGTTTGTGAAAGATGGTTGGGCGGAACTCTTACAAATTTCGAAACATTAAAGAAATCTATCGCAAGATTAAAAGAACTTGAAGCTATGAAAGAAAACGGAATATTTCAAGTTCTCTCAAAGAAAGAACAATCTCAAAAAGAAAAAGAAAGAATTAAACTTGAAAAATCTCTTGAAGGTTTAAAACAAATGAACAAACTTCCTGAAGTTATGTTCATTATAGATCCTGTTGAAGAAGCTACAGCTTTGGCAGAAGCAAAAAAATTGAATATTCCCGTAGTTGCAGTTTGTGATACAAACTGTGATCCTGATTTAATAGATCATCCTATACCGGGAAACGATGATGCAATAAGAGCCGTAAAATTATTCTGCTCGGTTATTGCAGATGCAATTCTCGAAGGTAAAGGAATAGAAAATAAACAAGCTGACGGAACAACAGAAGCTCAAGCTGAAGTAAAAGAAGAAGAAGTTGCCGCAGCGGAAGCAGAAGCAGAAAAAGCAGAAGAAGTTAAAGGAGAGTAATTATGTCAGCTATTGAACTTATAACAAAATTAAGAGAAATGACAGGAGCAGGAATAAAAGATTGTAACAATGCTCTTAAAGAAGCAAATAACAATATAGAAGAAGCAGTAAAAATATTAAGAGAAAAAGGTATCGCATCAGCAGTTAAAAGAGCAGACAGATCCGCAAAGCAGGGTGTTGTTGTTGCTCAACTCAGCGACGACAAAAAACAAGGTGTACTTGTTGAATTAAACTGCGAAACGGATTTCGTTGCAAGAACAGACAAATTTAAAGAACTTGCAAACAGTTTGGCATCTTTCGTTATGAAATCTTCTTCCCAGGATAATATCTTGGAACAAAAATTCGATGATACAAGAACAGTTCAAGAAGTTATAAAAGAAGCTATCGGAACAATAGGTGAAAACATTGTTTTGAAAAGAACCGCGAAATATACAACAACCGGTGAAATTTCTTCATATATTCATATGAACAATTCATTGGGAGTTTTGGTGGATTTCGAAGCTCCTGCAGATGTTATAGCAAGTGATGCTTTCAAAAATCTTGAAAAAGAAATTGCAATGCAAATAGCTGCTGTAAGTCCTCTTTATATAACAAGAGATCAAGTTACCGCAGATGAAATTGCAAAAGAAAAAGAAATTTATGTTAAACAACTTCAGGAAGAAGGAAAACCTGCTAACATTATAGATAAAATCGTTTTAGGAAAATTGAACAAATTCTATTCTCAAATATGTTTGATGGAACAACCTTATATGAGAGAAGAAAAAGAATCTATTAAAAATGTTATAGCAAAAGTCAGCAAAGATATAGTTGTTAAAAATTTTGCAAGATTTAAAATAGGTGAATAATTAAATGAAAAATAATAAGAGAGTTTTACTTAAACTTTCAGGAGAAACTTTATCGGGCAACGGTAAATCCATTTGTTCCGAAAGTCTTCAAAAAGTTGTAGATGAAATAAAATCTGTTTTATCGAAAAAAGTAGAACTCTCTATTGTTGCAGGTGCGGGAAACATTTGGAGAGGTGCCGGAAAAGAAATAGACAGAGTATCGGCGGATAAAATGGGTATGCTTGCCACCGTAATGAATGCGATAGCGATATCCGAAGGTTTAAAATCCAACGGTATAAAATCTGTTGCACTTGCCGCAAGCGGTGTTTCAAATTTCTGTGAAACATTTTCTCAAGCAAAAGCAGATAAATATTTAAAAGAAGGTTATGTGGTTGTATTCGGCGGCGGAACGGGAAGCCCTTTTTTCACGACGGATACCACGGCTGCATTAAGAGCTTGTGAAATAAAAGCCGACATTTTGTTAAAAGCTACACAAGTTGACGGTGTTTATTCCGCAGATCCAAAGAAAGATCCTAAAGCAAAGAAATATGACAGAATAACCTACAGTGAAGCAATAAATAAAAATTTAAAAATAATGGACATTTCCGCTTTTTTGTTGTGCATGGAAAACGATATTGATATTTATGTTTTCGATTTCCACAAAAAAGGCAACTTAAAAAAAGTGTTGAATAAACAAAAAATCGGAACTATAGTATCCAAATAACGGAGGAGTAATGTTACCTAAAGAACTTTTGGCATCCGGCGAAGATGCTATGAAAAAAACAATAGAAAAAACAAAACATGATTTTTCTACAGTTAGAACTGGCAGAGCAAATGCAGCTCTCTTGGACGGAATAAAAGTTGAAAGTTACGGTTCATTATTGGCTTTAAATCAGGTTGCCGGAGTTAGTGTTCCCGACGGAAGAACCTTGGAAATAAGACCTTGGGATTTAACTCAGCTCGGTGCAATAGAAAAAGCTATATTGAAATCCGATTTGGGACTTACACCTGTAAATGACGGTAAAATCGTAAGAATTTCAATACCTGCACTTACGGAAGAAAGAAGAAAAGAAATCGTTAAAGTTGTTAACAAAATGTCTGAAGATTATAAAGTTGCAATAAGAAACGAAAGAAGACATATTGTTGATGAAATAAAGAAATTGGAAAAAGAAAAAGCAATTACCGAAGACGACAGAAAAAAATATGAAGTTGATGTTCAAAAATTGACGGATACTTATGTAGGTAAAATAGAAGAATTGGTAAAACAAAAAGAAGAAGAATTAATGAAAATATAACCAATAAAAAAGGGGAGGTTGTAAAATGGCTTATTCAATAGATAAGGAAACTTGTGTAGGTTGCGGTTCTTGTGCAGCAAATTGTCCTGTAGAAGCAATAAAAGCAGGTGATGACGGCAAGTATGCAATTGGTGATGCATGTGTTGAATGTGGTGCATGTGCAGCAAATTGCCCTGTAAACGCAATATCTCAAAAGTAATTTTTATAAAGTAGTAAAAAAGTGTCTTTGAAAGAACAAATAGATTTAACAAAGTTACCTAAACATGTTGCAATAATCATGGACGGTAACGGAAGATGGGCAAAGAAAAGAATGTTGCCCAGAATAATCGGTCATACTAATGGGGTCAAGACTGTTAAAAAGATTGTTGAGTTTGCAAGAAAACTCAATATACAGGTTTTGACCCTATATGCTTTTTCTACGGAGAATTGGCAAAGACCGAAAGATGAAGTATCCGGAATAATGACATTGTTGAAAACATATTTGAAAAGCGAATTGGAAAATATGATTGAAAACCAAATTTCGTTTAGAGTGAGCGGTGATATTTCAAGAATGTCGGAAGATATTCAGGCGGAACTTAAAGAAGCTGTAGATAAAACAAAAGATATGAAAAGTCTTGTTTTGAACCTTGCATTAAATTACGGTTCCAGACAAGAAATTTTAATGGCCTGCAGGGATTTGATGAGTAAAGGAATAACAAATCCTACCGAGCAAGATTTTTCAGATTGTTTGTATACGAAAGGGTTGCCGGATCCCGATTTGTTGATAAGAACTTCCGGTGAAATGAGAATTTCGAATTTTTTGTTGTGGCAAATTGCTTATACCGAAATTTATGTAACCGATGTTTTGTGGCCTGATTTTAACGAAGATGAATTTTGTAAAGCAATTATCGACTACCAAAAAAGGGACAGAAGATTCGGAAAAGTGTAAAACGACAATGTACAATTTACAATGTACAATGTATAATTAACGACGAGATCCCGCATCAAGTGCGGGATGACAGACAAAAAGATAATTTATAATTAACAG
>CACWKJ010000039.1 GCA_902761395.1 uncultured Elusimicrobium sp.
TCCCGATACTGCAGATTCGTTGGATATAGGATTTTCTTTGCCTCGTACAAAACTCATGTTACCGGTTTCTTTATCGTAACTTGCATCATATTCATACATAACCGAATATGCTTTATCTACAGATTCGACAATGGCTTTTAAATCTTCTCCGGTTATAAATTCTAAACTTATTTCCTCTTTTTTATCGGTATCTTTTGTAACGTTAATTGCCGTTACATTTACTTCTCCGGTACATAAAATATTGTGTGCAGTTATTGTGTCCATTTTTTCATTATTTAAATCGGCATCAACTTTTAAATTTAAGATATTAACCACTTCTAAACTGTTTGAAAACTCATAATCTTGTAATACGGAATTTGCCAAATCCATTGTTGCATTATAAATTTTATATTTGCTATTAGAATTAAATAAAGTTCCGTTTTTACCCAATTGTAAGTAGGTGTCTATAGTTATTTCACCGGTATATTCGGACATATCCGCATTTAATATCGTTTTGGATGTGTCTTCTGTTCTATCCAGGAAATTGGAGGTATTAGAGAAAAAAAACAAGTTACTATCAGAAGAGTAAGAGACAAGTTTATCGTTAAAGATTATATTTGCGCCATCGTTTTCAAATCTTATTGTTCCTTTATTATCAAATATTGCAACATCATTTCCGGTAAACTCAACATCTTCACTGATTGCAAAAAAGTCTAAAGTTCCTCCATTATTATGTATTGCCGAATTTTTGTTATTTATAAACTTTGCACCATCTCTAAAAGTTATATCGCCTTTTTCATCGTTGTATATTGCACCACCATTTTTTGCTTGATTGGAAATAAAAGTTGGATTTTTCGCAAATTCAATACTACCATTATTTGAAATTGCTCCGCCTAAATTTGTTGCTGTATTGGATTCAAATTTTGCGTTTGCACCGAACAATATCGTGCCCAGCCATTCAGAATTATATATAACTCCGCCGCTATTTCCTGCGGAATTGTTACGAAAAGTAACATCGTGTCCTATACTTATAATCGAACGGTTACTATAGTTAGTAAAAACTCCTCCTCTGCCAACCGCATTATTGTTTTCAAATGTTGTGTTTGAACCGATTCGCGTAGTTCCGTAATTATCAACTACTGCACCGTAATTCCCGAAAAATCCGGATATTGTTTTTACATTTTCCAATTTTAATATTTTATAATAATCATCTGTAGTACCTACAGACATTCCTTTTTTATTGTTTGAAGTTATATCGTAACCGTTTCCGTTTATTATGAGTTGGTCACCTTCTAAACTGCTTAGATTTTGAGACAAACTTTCGTTATTTGATAAATTATAAACTTTGAAAGATGTAGTGTCACTTATAACTTGTGCAAGTGTTTGTGTTTGATTTAATACCGTATAGTCAACGTCCGTACCATTTAATGAAGTTGGGTTCTTTGTAAATTTTACTGTTTTTCCGTGTTGAGTTACTTTTAAATCTACATTAAGTTTAGGATAATAATCATTAAGAATATTGTCGATTAATACAACATTAAATGTTCCGGTACTATTTGTTATTGAGGTATTTGTAATATTCACATTTGTTAGCACTATTTCCGAGCCTTCATCAACATACCTGGGAGAAAAAGTATCTCCGGTTGAATTATTTCCCAGTAAAGTTGCATCTATTTCCAATAAAGCATTACCGGAAAAGCGATTAGGCCTTACAACCAAATAATTGTTTACTTCTTCGTTTATTAAATTTAAAGTTGCAGAACCATATGTATCGCCCATAACTAAATTTCCGCTAAAAATTTTTCCGTTTTTTCCTAATTCAAGTGTACTGCCATTATCCAAGGTTACTGTTCCGTTATATCCTGACATATCTTCATTTAATATTATTTTCCCGGATCCTGATATCCTCATTATTGAATTTTCATTTTTAGATGTTATTCTGTCGTTGAATATTATATTTGAACCATATCTTGTCAGCATGCCAATTTGTCCTTCAGAATCATATATTGCATTTGATACCCCGTTTGCTTTATTTCCCGTAAATTCAATATCCCCGCAATCAGCCCATAATTCTAATACATGACAATTATATATTGCTCCGCCGTAACCGGTGTCGGCTGTATTGTTTATAAATTTTGCTCCACCGAGTATTCCTAAACCACTACAATTATATATTGCTCCACCGTTTTCTGCCGAGTTTGAATCAAAAAGTGCATTTCTGTATATGATAATTTTATTTGTCTCATCAGAACTGTTGGAAATACCATTATATATTGCTCCGCCGTTTTTATATGCTTTATTATTTATAAATTGTGCATTTTGAAAAATGTTTGTTTCTCCGATGAAGTCATTACTGATGGCTCCACCATTATTTGTACACGTATTATTTAAAAATTTTACATTGTTTTTAATTAAAATTAATCCACCATAATTATGTATAGTTGAAATGCCATAAGAATAATCTTGGTTTGAATTAAATTCAACATTGTTCCCTATTTCCAGGTTCCCCGTTACATTAACAATAGCTCCATTCTTATTTGATATAAAAGAAGAACCATCACCTATTTTCAAAAAAGCATCTGAGCCTAAGGCTATTGCAAGAGGTTCATTATTTTTGAAAGTAACATTGTTTAGTATAAGTTCTCCCATAACACCAAAAATTGCCATATAATCATCCGCGGGCAAACCGTTGTAAGTTTCGTTTTCTTCTATTAATGTTTCACCTTCAGGTACAAGATATTTAAACTGTTCTTGTGCAAAAGATGTTGTAGATACAAAAAGAGTCAAAATAAGTGATAGTAACAGTTTTTTCATTTGTGTGTCCTCCAATAAAATTTTTATGTGCATCTGTAAATATTAAATTCGTGAAGAAAATTTTAAATTTGTTTTTGATTTAACAAATTTGGCAAAGAATATTATAACTTATATTAAAATGTAATTGCAATGTAATTTATAATAACAAAAAACGGGAAGAAATCTCTTCCCGTTTTTTTATTATTATTTAATCTTTTAATTCTTTAGTTGTTGTCGTTTCCATGCATCTATACTTCTATGCATCCATACCTCAAAATTGCTTTAGCAATTTTTAGTATATAATCTTATTTAAAGGATATTCAATAATCCCTTCCGCACCTGCTCTCTTAAGTGCCGGAATAACTCTTTTTACAATATTTTCTTCGATGATAACTTCCAAAGCAATCCAATTACCGTCGCTCAAATTTGAAATTGTAGGTTTTCTTAATGCCGGCAATATTTTTTCAACTTCAGGCAACTTTTTGAAAGGTATATTCATTTTTAAACCAACCATACCTTCTGCATTTAATGCACCTTGTAAAAGTATTGCAAGATTTTCGATTTTTTCTCTTTTCCAAGAATCTTTCCAAGAAGAATTGTTTGCAATAAGTCTTGTTGTTGAAGTTAAAATCTCTTCAACTATTCTCAAGTGATTTGCTCTTAAAGATGAACCTGTTTCGGTAAGTTCAACGATAGCATCTACAAGTTTACCTGCTTTAGCTTCCGTTGCACCCCAGGAAAATTCTATATTTGCTTTAACTTTGTTTTTTGCAAAATATTTTTTTGTATAGTTTAAAAGCTCTGTTGCAATTCTTTTGCCTTGCAAATCTTTTACGCTTTTTATTTTTGATGCTTCAGGTACTGCCAATACCCATCTTACAGGTCTGAAACCTGACTTGGCATATCTCAACTCGCAAACTTCTTTAACTTTTGCATTTGTTTCGCATATCCAATCAAAACCGGTAAGACCTGCATCAAATACACCGTCTTGAACATATTTTGCCATTTCTTGAGATCTTACAAGCATAACTTCTATTTCTTCATCGCTGCATGTAGGGAAATAAGATCTTGAAGAAACATTTATTCTTATACCTGCTTTTTTAAATAATTCAATTGTTGATTCTTGTAAACTGCCTTTTGGAAATCCTAATCTTAATTTTTTCACTGTTATTCTCCTAATATTAAATGTACTTATTTTTTATCAAACTTAAAATCCGGAACATACTTGCCGAATATAGGCAACACTTCTTTAGACAAATTCGATATGTAGGTCGTTGTTGCCGTTTCTACTTTATTTTCGGAATTGTTGAAAGCCGGTATCACAACATTTGCCGATAATACAAGCCATATAAAAATTCCCAAACAAGCACCTGCCAATTTATCGAATATTGATAAATAAAAAAACTTAACTATTCCGAATATAAAAAGACCTATTAAAAAAATTATAATTGCCACCGCAGCAAAAATAAAATAATAATTTATACCGAACTGATACGGATAATTTTCCGCTAATACTATAGCGAAAAATCCTGCGGCAACCGCAAAAAAACTTTTAATTATACCTGCATAAAAACCTATGTACAACAACACTGCCAACAATACAAACAAAATAATGTTAATTAAAATGTTTAACATGATTTATGTATTATTATACCGCTTGCCAATTTCGGGAAAAAGTAAGTGGATTTTTGCGGCATATTTTCATTGTTCAATGCAATTTCTTTTATTGCTTCCACCGGTGTTGCAGGAACCAAAATCGCAATCTTTTTCGTTTTCTTGGCAAGAGCTATTGCTTCTTTTTCGTCTTTAACATAAACATATTTGTCTGCAGTAACCTGTTCTTTAGGTATCAATATGTTGTGCAATATACTTACACCCAAATTTCTGAAAGCCGAACAATTTTTCGGCATAGCTTTTTTAAGCAATGCTTCATTCTTTATAACCAAAGTTCTGTATTTGCCGTCTTTAAATAACAAAATAGGTTGAATTTTGGCTTTTTGAAGTTTATTAAAATCTTTTTGAGGTAAAACATTAAAGTATTTTTCAATGTTTTGTTCAAGATTTTTAGGCTCTTCGATAACTCTGTGTGTAGGCCATATTGAAATACCGCTGTCTTCCATCGGGCACAAATATGCAAGAACATATCCGTATTCGTTTTTGTCGGAAAACTTTTTATCTTTGCTTTTCATATATTGCAAATAGTTCCAAGATGTTTCGTATCTGTGGTGACCGTCGGCAATAAATGTTTTTTTGTTTTTCAATGAGTCTTCTACTTCTTTTACTATTTTTTCATCGTCTATAACCCACAATTTATGAACTGTTTTTTCTTTGTCTGTTGCAACGGAAGTAGGTTTTTTCTTTGATATTTTTTTGCACAAATTAACGATTTTTTTCTTGTCATCGTTAAACAATAAGAAAATCGGACTTAAATTTGCTTTAACGGCTTTTAATAAACTCAATCTGTCTGCTTTCGGCTTGGAAAGTGTTTTTTCATGAGCTTTTACTGCTCCGCCGTGAGGATTTTCTATTTTAAGTGCCGCAAAGAAACCTCTTCTTACCATTTTTTTACCATGGTCTACAAATGCTTGTTCATAGAAATAGAGAGCGGGTTTTGTTTCTTGCAACAAAACATTTTTATCTAACCATTCTTTGAACAAAACATTTGCTTGCGCATACTTGTTCCTTTTACCTTTTGGGTCCGAAAGTTCCAACTGGACCATATTATATTTAGATTTTGCTTTCAATTTTTTCTTTTCTTCCGCACTTATTACATCATAAGGAGGGCAAATTTCGTTCGTAATGTTTGCTTTAGAATATCTTACACCGTTAAATGCTTTTATTATAGCCATTTTAACACTCCTGTTTTTAAAATATTATTGATTTTACATAATATTTCGGCATATTGTCAAAAAAACGGGTAAATTGTGAAAATTCGGTAAAATTTTATTTTTTTATTGCGGTTATTTTATTCAAGTGCTATAATTAGAATGTATGAAAAGCATCTTAAAGTGCGTTTTAGCTTTTTTTGTTTTCTTTTCGATGGTAGATTTGTCGGCAATAAATCTATTAAGAGATTTTCATTTTGATACAAAAACTACAGCCGCAATATCAATGTCGGATGTTGTAAAAGTTCAGTATGATTTATTGCAACAAACGAAAAATGTTGTAGCCAATGTGTGTGATAACATAGCAAAAGATGTTATAAGCTTGTTAGCTCCGACACAACAAAACAATGTATTTCTTGCTACTAATCAAAAAGAAAGAAAATTAAGTACCGACAGCTGCTTTAATTTTGTTAAAGTTGTTCTGTCGGTATTTGTTTCAAGTATAAGTTATGTATTAAAAAACACCAAGGTACCGCTGTTTTTCTTTGTATTTGTATTCGTGTTTTTATTGAGGTATCTGGGGCTTTTATTTACATTTGACGGGATAATTGTCTCTAAATGGTATAAAAAGGCATATAGCATGTAGTAAATGCTATATGCTTTTTTTATTGTAAGGATGGAAATTATGATAATAAAATTTATAAAGAAAAAGTTTAATTCAATAAAAATCTGTGCTGTTTTTACGTCTGTATGTTTCTTGCTGTCAACACTGGGTGCAAACTTGTATGCTGTACCATTGGCAGAAAATACCGATCAAAAATATGAAGATGTATTTAACAAAGCAAGCAGTATAAGTGCCGAATACGGAAAAATAACAGCAAGTAAAGATGCCAACAGCGATATAACAATAATAAATATACAAGATTTGCATTGTCACCCTCAAACACAGAAAAACATCTCTAAAATAATCACACAAATTGCAGATAAATATAACTTAAAGGAAATCTATGTTGAAGGCGGATATGGGAATATAGATTTAAATTGGTTAAGTTCAATAAAAGATGAGAATATAAGAAAACAAGTAACAGAAAAATTGTTGGAAGACGGGTTATTAACCGGAAGCGAATACTATAAATTGACTAGCGACAACAAAAATATAGAACTTAAAGGTATAGATGAAGAAGAACTTCATAGAGAAAACGTAAAAAGATTAGCATGGATTATAGAAAATCAAGATAAATATAAAGATGTAATAAAAAAAGTAGAAAACGAAATAAATATACTGGAAAAGATATATGTAAACAGCAGAAACGAAAGATTTAACAGAGATATAGAAAAATATTTATCAAATGAAATAGATACAAGAAGATTTTACAGACAGCTGATAAAATATGTTAAAGATATTAATGCCAATCCCGATAAATACAACAATATAACTTCAATAAGACTGGAAGAATATCCGAACATAGTTAAGTTTATTGCATTAAGGAAAATGTCAAAAGATATAGATGTAAGAAAAGTAACACAACAATTACAATCGGTAATAAACGAACTGAAAAACAAATTGCCGTATAACATATATACAAAGCTGTTGAAAGAGACTGAAAATTTGAGTGATAGTCAGAAAGTTGTAGAGTTAATAACTTTGTTGTGTAAAAAAGAAGGAATAGATTTAGAGTATAGATATAAAGCTTTAAATGACTTTTTACAAAGTAACGAAATAAACAGAGAATTAAATACCGTAGAATTGGTTTATGAAGAAAGACAATTAATAACGGAAATAAGAAAAGCTCTTTCTTATAACAACGAAGAATATGAAATAACTTTTGTATCAGACTTCAGCAGATTTTTTAAAGATTATTTAGAATATAAGTTGACCGACGCAGATTGGAAATACTTTGAAAAAGGATACGAACAATTCAGACAACTATATGCTAAATATGCAACGGTAGACAGAATAAAAGAAATAGATGGAGATATTTCGGAACTTAACAAATATTATGGAATCAATGATATAAGAAACGAAGTGTTCGTAAATAATCTTTTACAAGATAAACACCCCAATGTTGTAGAACAATCAAAATATAGAGAAGACGAAGAAATATTAAAAGGTTCAAAAGAAGTAATAATAGCGGTAACCGGTGGTTTTCATAGTAATGCATTAGAAGATATTTTACAGGCAAAAGAAGTAAATACAATAGTAATAACACCGTCAATATTTGAAGGAATAGAAAAAGCAACAAAGCAATATAAAGGAATAATAAAAGAACAAAGTAAAGAATTTCAACATCAAGCATTGGCATACAGAATTCTATCTTCTTTGCCTACTCAAGAACAAAAAGTTTATTTGTATGGAGCATTGAAAGCTTTAATAGGTAATAACCTTAATAAATTAAAAGAAGTTTTAGGCGAAGATGTGGATTTAGATTCTTTGGAAAGGAAACTTCAAAATTTACAATTGTCGGATGAACAGTCTCAATTAAATGTAAGTGTAACAGTTAAAGCTTTAGAAATCGCTGTAGATCTTATGATAAAAAACGGTTTGTTACCGAAGGAAGGCGGTAAAGCAATTTTTGCACCGAATGTAAGTGAAATAATGTGGAAAGCGTCTAAAGCTTTGGTTGATGCCAAAATATTTTTAAGTAAAGGACCTATTTTCGTAGCAGAACAACAAGGATTGCCGGAAGTAAGAAAAACACT
>CACWKJ010000040.1 GCA_902761395.1 uncultured Elusimicrobium sp.
ATATTTTCTTTATTTTTTAAAAAACTTTGCCGTAAAGTATTCGGAATTTGCCGTGAAAGAAAAAGAAAAACTTTCCAATCCGCAGGAAACCGTTGATTTCCTGAAAAACCTTATAGGAACATCAAACGAAGAAAAAATGACGGCATTATTTTTAAATGCTTCTAATAAAGTTTTAGACTGTAAAATAATAAGTGAAGGGACTGTATCAAGGTCTGCAGTATATCCTTCAAAAATTGTAAAGAATGCAGTTTTAACGGATGCAAGAAGTGTTATAGTTGCTCATAATCATCCGGGGGGTGTTTGCAAACCTTCACAAAATGATATAATAGCAACTGAAGCAATACAAAAAGCTTTAAAGACGGTGGATGTTATGTTGTTGGATCATATAATTGTTACAAATGCCGATTATTACAGTTTTAAAGATAACGGTCTCATATAGGAGAAAAAAATGAGTGGTTTATTCGGTGTAGTTTCCAAGAAGAAAGACAGCTGTATAGATTCATTAATTTACGGAACGGATTATCAGGCACACATGGGCTCCGAATACGGCGGATTGGCGGTATTGGGTAATAACAGCTTTGCAAGATTCATTCACAGGATGAGCAATGCTAATTTCAGAGATAAATTTTTTGAAAGTATAAAAAATATAGAAGTACACAGCGGTATCGGCGTAATAAGCGATTTGGAAGAACAACCTATTTATATGAAGTCTAAAGTGGGGGAATTTTGTATAGTTACTTCCGGAAGAATCGTGAATATGGAAGAACTTGCAAAAGAGATGATGGATGCCGGAATATGTTTCAGCGAATTCAGTAAATCACATGTTAATATGACCGAACTTGTAGCAAGAATCGTTTCAACCGGTCAAACAATACAAGACGGTATAAAATTGATGTTCAGTAAGATAAAAGGTTCTTGTTCTTTGCTTATCTTAACGAGAGAAGGAATTTATGCCGCAAGAGATTATTTCGGAAGAACGGCACTTGTTCTGGGGCAGGATTCCGAATCTTTTGCTATTTGTTCTGAAACCTGCGGTTTTGCAAATTTAGGATACAGAACAATCAGAGACTTAAATCCGGGAGAAATTCTTTTAATAAGTGATACCGAAGTTAAAGTTTTGGAACCGGGTTACAAAGAAAAGAAAATTTGTACATTCTTATGGATATATACGGGATTTCCGTCATCAAGTTATGAAGGATTAAATTCCGAAATCGTAAGAGAAAGAAGCGGAAAACTTCTTGCAAAAAGAGATAAGGGGATAAAGGCGGATTTGGTTGCCGGTGTTCCGGATTCCGGTCTTGCACATGCCATAGGTTATTCAATGGAATCGGGTATTCCGTTTAGAAGACCGTTGGTAAAATATACTCCCACCTACGGAAGAAGTTATGCACCTCCGTCACAACATTTAAGAAACTTAACCGCAAGAATGAAACTTATAGCAATAAAAGAAGTTATTGAAGGAAACAGCCTTATTCTTTTGGAAGATTCTATAGTCAGGGGAACACAGTTAAAGAATTTTACCGTTGAAAAAATTTGGAATTGCGGAGCAAAAGAAATACATGTAAGACCTGCATGTCCTCCGTTAATGTTTCCGTGCACATATTGTAACTCTACAAGAACAAACAGCGAACTTATAACAAGAAGGGCCATAAGAGAAATCGAAGGCAGTGATATAGAAGATATTTCCGAATATCTTGATCCAAAAACCGAAAAATATGCTAAAATGATAGAGTGGATCAGGAAGTATTTGAATATTACATCTTTGAAATACCAAACATTGGAAGATATGATAGAAGCAATAGGTTTACCGGAAGAAAATCTTTGTACATATTGTTGGAACGGTAAAGGAAACGGTTGTAAAGACTGTAAAAAAGACAAATAAATTTGTTATTAATTACTAATTTCTAATTAATAATTGTCGTGGGGCTATAGCTCAGTTAGCAGAGCGCTTGCATCGCATACAAGAGGCCGGGGGTGCAACTCCCCCTAGCTCCATATTTTTTATTGACTTTTATGACTAATAAGTTGTAAAATTGTAATGTTATTTTAGCGGTATTTTTATATAAATTAAGAAGGATTTTTTAATATGACGTTAGCACCAAGTGTGTTGTTTCATATAGGAAGTTTTCCTGTTACAAACACGCTACTTACCACAATAGTTGTAGATGTTATTATAATTGCGCTTGTTATAGTTTTTAACAAGTGTTTATCTCTTTATCCGAAAGGAATCCAAAACTTTTTGGAAATGGTTTACGAATACTTTTATAATGCGACGAAAGAAGTTTCAAGTAAAGTTGAAATCATATATCCATGGGTTATAACATTTTTCATTTTTATAGTAATTTCTAACGTATTGGGACAATTTCCGGGTTTTGAAACAATAAGATTTCATGCTGCAGGTTCCGGAGAAGAAGGTGTCCCTTTATTTAGAACGGCAACAAGTGATTTGAATGTTACTCTTGCATTTGCCGTTATATCGATAATAATGTGTCATTTTTATTCAATAAAATATACCGGTGTAAAAAGTTACATCGGCAGATTTCTTTCTTTAAGTCCTATATTTTTATTTGTAGGTCTTTTAGAATTTATAGGTGAGTTTACAAAAGTTATATCTTTGTCTTGCAGATTGTTTGGAAACCTGTTTGCAGGGGAAAGTGTTATGGGAACAATTTCATCAATGAGTATTTGGGGTATTCCTTTACCGTTTTTCGGTGTTCCTATACCGTTTATGATGTTGGAACTTATGGTTGCCGTTATTCAGGCGATAGTTTTTGCTATGCTTACAATGGCATTTATGAGTATAATGGTTGAGAAACATTAAAATATAAATTGCAGTTTGTCGTTGTAGTTAATTATAAATTGTAAATTATAAATTGTAGTTTTAGGGAGGAAGTAAAGATGGTTATTACATTAACAGGTGGTATTATTATTGCAATAGGAGCTTTGGGACCTGGTCTTGGTATCGGTTTAATCGGTGCAAAAGCAGTTGAAGCAATCGGAAGAAATCCGGAAGCAGCCGGTAAAATAATGGTAAACATGCTTATAGCTATGGCTTTTGCTGAATCTATAGCTATTTATTGCTTAATATTTGCATTTATGAAGTAATTCTATGGATATAATAACAAACATATTAAATTTATTTGGATTGGAAGGTAAACTCTTTATAGCACAGATAATAAACTTTGCTGTATTGTTGATTATCTTAAAGATTTTCTTATATAAACCGATTGCACAAATATTAGAAGAAAGAAAAGCAAAAATAAAACAAGGCCTCGATGATGCCGAAAATGCAAAAAAGGCATTGGAAGAAGCTGATAGTCAAAAACTTTCAATTTTGAAAGAAGCAAAAGTTGATGCTGATAAAATTTTAGATAACACAAAAAAGTCTTCCGAAATTTTAAAACAAAAATCTTCCGAAGATGCAAAAAGACAAGCTACGGAAATTGTTGATAATGCAAAAAAACAAGCTCAAGCAGAGTTTGATAAAGCAAGTAAACAAGTAGGTTCAATGTCTGTAGATTTATCTAAAAAAATAGTATCAAAAATATTATCTGAAATTTTTACCGAGCAGGATAAAACAGCAATATTATCCAAAGCGGTAGAAAAAATAGAGAAAGGCGGATATGAAAAAGCAACAAATTAAGCAACTGGCTTTATCGATAATGGAAGCAGGGGAAATATCTCCGTCTGTTTCCGAATGGATAAATAAAAATTTATCAAAAAGCGAACTAAAGCTTTTTGTAGGCTATTTGGAAAGAGCATTAAAAGAAGCCACCGTTACGGTAAAGTATGCGGGAAATCCGTCGCAAGTTACTAAAGAAAAAATACAAAAAATGTTTCCCGACAAGAAACTTGTGTATGTAAGAGCAGACGAAGAAATCGGTGCGGGAATAAAATTTGAATTTGGCGATTATATTTTGGACTATACGGTAACAAATATGATTGTAAAAATAATGAAAGATTTGAGAGAGAGTCTATGAAACCAGAAGAACTTATAAAACAGATAGAAGAAAAACTTAATTCCGTAGATATTAATCCGGAACTTGTTAACTACGGTATAGTTGAAACGGTAGGTGACGGTATCGTTAAAGCTACCGGTCTTTCCGGTGTAGGTTACGGAGAAGAAGTTGAATTTGAAAACAAAGCCAAAGGTTTGGTTTTGAATTTGGATGAAGATGCCGTATATATCGTGTTACTTTCCGATATAGAAGTTACAAGAGGAATGAAAGTTTCCACAACGGGAAAAATTCTCGGTATCAATGTATCGGATAAATTGATAGGAAGAGTTATAGATCCTACATGTAAACCGTTGGACGAAAAAGAACTTAAAATAGACGACGGAAAACTTTATCCGTTGGAAAAAATTGCCGCGGGTATTATTGAAAGAAGCCCTGTAGACAGACCTATAAAAACAGGTATTAAAGCAATCGATGCCATGATACCTATCGGAAGAGGTCAAAGAGAGCTTATTATCGGTGACAGAAATACCGGTAAAACAGCAATTGCAATAGATACAATCATTAATCAGAAAAAATTGGATTTGGGATTAAAAAGAGTTATTTGTATATATTGTGCAATAGGTCAGAAAAGATCCAATGTTGCATCACTCGTTGCAAAACTCAAAGAAGCAGGAGCAATGGACTACACAATAGTAGTTTCCGCAACCGCTTCTGATCCTGCATCCTTACAATATATTGCACCTTTTGCCGCTTGTGCAATCGGTGAATATTTTATGGAAAAAGGCGAAGATGTTCTTGTCGTTTACGACGATTTAACAAAACATGCTTGGGCATACAGACAAATATCGTTGTTGCTCAAAAAACCTGCAGGAAGAGAAGCTTATCCGGGAGATATTTTCTACTTGCATTCAAGATTACTTGAAAGAGCCGTAAGACTTTCCGACAAAAACGGCGGAGGGACACTTACAGCATTACCTATAATAGAAACACAAGGAAACGATGTTTCAGCATATATTCCTACAAACGTTATTTCCATTACCGACGGACAGATTTACCTCGAAGGAGATTTGTTCAATGCCGGTGTAAGACCTGCACTTAACGTAGGTTTGTCTGTATCCAGAGTAGGCGGTGCGGCACAGACAAAGCCTATGAAACAGTTGGCGGGACCTGTAAGACTTGAACTTTCACAGTTTAGAGAATTGCAAAGTTTTGCTCAATTTGGAAGTGATTTGGATGAAGATACATTGAACAAAATTAACAGAGGTAAGGTTTTAACCGAAGTATTAAAACAACCTCAATATAAACCTTTTGATGAAGCATCCGAAATTATTGCGATATATTCTGCTACATCAGGTTGCTTGGACGATGTTAAAATAGACGATATTATGTCTGCAGAAAACAAAATAATAGAGTTCGTAAAATTAAATTATAAAGATTTGGTTAAAAAACTCGGTGAAAACAAAAAGTTAGACGAACAAACATTGGCAGAACTTAAGAATGCTATTTTGGAATGCAAAAAAACAATTTAATGAGATAATATAATGGCGGAAAATTTACAACAAGTTAAAAAAAGAATAAAAACGGCCGACAGCATAGCTCAAATAACAAAAGCTATGGAAATGATTGCCGCTTCTAAAATAAAAAAAGCTCAATCTGCCGTTGAAAAGAACAAACCTTATGCCGACAGAGTAAAATTTATCGTGCAAAAAATATTGGCTGAAAACAGTGATTTAGCATTAAATTCATCTTTTATCGGATTGAATTCAAATGCTTCAAGAAAATTGGTTTTTGTCATTTCCAGTGATAAAGGTTTGTGCGGCGGTTTGCTTGCCAATATATACAAACAAGTTTATACCAATGTAACAAAAGACGATTATGTTGTTACAATAGGTAAAAAAGCTCAAAACTTTTGTATAAAGAACGGTTACAATGTTAAAGCATCTTTTAATATGGGTTCATCTTTTCCTAAATACGAAAGCATATTCCCTATGTTAAAGATAATGCAAAATTTATATGAAAAAAAAGAAATATCGGCAGTGGATGTTATTTATACAAACTTTAAAAATCGTTTGGTTCAGGAAGCTGTAACAAAAGTTCTTGCACCTATAGAAAGAGACGAAAAATTTGTAAATAAAGGTGATCATGTTTTTGAACCTTCTTCTAAAGAAGTGTTGGATCACTTGATTCCTTATTATTTTGAAGCTTTGTTCTATAATATGTTGATGAATGCTTATGCAAGTGAACAGGCAGCAAGAATGTCTGCAATGAGCAATGCAAACGAAAATGCAAAAGAAATATCGGCATCATTAACGATAGTTTATAATAAGTCAAGACAAGAAAAAATTACTAATGAAATTCTTGATTTGGCAAACGGACAGATACATTAAAAAATTAGTAATTAGAAATTAGCAATTAGTAATTAACGAGGATATAGGTATGGAAAAGATTAATAAAGGTGAAGGTTTTGTTATCAGAGTTCAAGGAGCCGTTGTTGATGTAAGATTTAACAACGAAACACCTGAAGTTTACGAAGCTCTTAACATAACAATGAAAAACGGTTCCAAACTTGTTTTGGAAACTATGTTCCAAATGGACAATTTCGAAGTAAGAACAATAGCTTTAGGTTCCACCGACGGATTAAAAAGAGGGGATAAAGTTTTAAGAACAAATGCTCCTATTTCGGTTCCGGTAGGAGAAAAAACTTTAGGCAGAATATTCAATGTTTTAGGCCAGGCCGTAGACGGATTGGGAGAAATAAGCAAAAAAGACAGTGATTTCGCACCTATACACAAACCGTCACCGAAACTTTCGGAACAGAAAACAACACCTGAAATTCTCGAAACAGGTATAAAAGTTATAGATTTAATTTCACCGTTCACAAAAGGCGGTAAAATCGGTATATTCGGCGGAGCAGGAGTAGGTAAAACCGTTGTTGTTAAAGAGCTTATAAGAAACATTGCTATGGAACACGACGGACATTCCGTGTTTGCCGGAGTGGGAGAAAGAACAAGAGAAGGTACGGATTTGTGGATGGAAATGAAAGAGTCCAACGTTTTGGATAAAACCGTTCTAGTGTTCGGTCAGATGAACGAACCTCCCGGAAGCAGAATGAGAGTTGCTTTAACCGGTCTTACAATGGCGGAATATTTCAGAGATCAAAAGAACGAAGATGTGCTTTTGTTCATAGATAATATTTACAGATTTGCACAGGCAGGCAGTGAAGTTTCCGCATTGCTGGGCAGAATGTCTTCGGCCGTAGGTTATCAACCTAACTTGGCACAAGATATGGGTGAATTGCAGGAAAGAATCGCGTCAACAAATAAAGGTTCCGTTACATCGGTTCAGGCAATATATGTTCCTGCCGATGACTACACAGACCCTGCACCTGTAACGATTTTCTCTCATTTGGATGCAACAATCACATTGGACAGAGCAATCGTGGAACAAGGTCTTTACCCTGCAGTTAATCCGTTAACATCATCTTCAAGATTACTCGATCCTAACACTGTTGGAAAAGATCATTACGAAGTGGCAATGAATGTTAAGAAAATATTACAGAAATATAAAGACTTGCAGGATATTATCGCAATTTTGGGTATGGATGAATTGTCCGATGAAGATAAATTAACCGTTGCAAGAGCAAGAAAAATACAAAAATTCCTTACACAACCGATGTTTGTTGCTGAAACATTTACCGGTTTGGAAGGAAAATATGTTAAAATTGAAGATACGGTAAAAGGTTTTAAAGAAATTATCGAAGGTAAATACGACGATATTTCGGAACAGCATTTTTATATGGCTGGAACAATAGAAGATGTTTTAAAAAGGGCTAATAAATAATGGCTAATATTTACAAGTTGGATATTTTATCTCCGGAAGGAACTACTTTCAGCGGAAATGTTAAACAAGCTACATTTCCTACAACATCCGGTTTAATTACAATACTTGCAGGTCACACTGCTTTAATAACCACACTTTCACAAGGTGATATTGAAATAGAACCGGAAACGGGAGAAAAGAAAAGTATTACCATATCGGGCGGATTTTTGGAAGTGTCCGAAAATATGGTAAGCGTAGTTGCGGATTTTGCCGTAAGAAGTGAAGATATCGACGACAATTTAATAGAAAAAGCAAAGAAATACGCGGATGAGCAGAAACAAAAAAGAGATAATGTAAATACCGAAATGGCGGAAAGAGAATTACAAAAAGCAATAATGGCATTAAAAGTTTTGGAACATAATAAACTAAAAAGAAAGAGTAAAGGAGTAAAATATTGAAAAATATCAATTTATTCTTAACG
>CACWKJ010000041.1 GCA_902761395.1 uncultured Elusimicrobium sp.
ATACTCATCTTTCAAATCTTTAGCTATCTTTTCCGAAACGGTTAAGATTTTGTTTAAATCACTTGATAAGTAAGGTGTTGCACCTTGAACTTTAGGTTTGGCTTCAATAAGTTTTAAAACATCGTTTTCTATTAACGGTTTTAAATCTTGTTCCACTGCGGACAACTTACTTATAATAGTACCTACTATGCCTTGTTCTTGTTTAAGCAAAGCATACAAAAGATGTTCTGCGGATATTTCCTGGTTACCATACTGTACCGCAATATCCTGTGTATCCGCAAGTGCCTCTTGCGATTTTATAGTAAATTTTGATATATTCATTGTGTACCTCCTTTATGCTAATTATTTTTAATTAGCACTCTTTATTACTGAGTGCTAATATAGCACAAATCAGGAAGTTTGTCAAGAGTTTTATATTTTGGAGTATTTATGAAGACATTTTTAATTGTATTATTCTGTTTATTAGTTATAACAACAGGGTGCTTTGCTCAAAGGAAAGAAGGTCTTACGGGAAAATTTGTTCCTTCCGATAACAAGACTTTACTTTTCTGCGGTCAAAACAATAATGACAGCAAAGAGTTTGTTGAAACAAACGGAAAAACACCGGCAGGTTTTATGATTTACACTTCTTTACAAAATTTGGAAGGGTTGGAAGAAGATGTTGAATACGGAACCGGTGCAATGTCGGGCAACTTTATATTACAAAACTATAAGAAAGCAGCTCTTCAAATAGGTTTATTTTTGGTCGGTTCTTTAGATTCGGTTGTTGACGGTTCTCTAGATGAGAATATAAAGAAGTTAGGTGAATGGATAACAAGAACAAAAGTTCCGGTATTTTTAAGAATAGGTTACGAATTTGATTTTCCGGAAAACAATTATGACCCGGAACTTTACAAACAAGCATTTAGATATATAGTAGAAAAACTCGATGAACAAAAAGTAAAAAATGTTGCTTATGTTTGGCATTCCTATGCTTCGTATGCACCGAAAGGAATAGAACAATGGTATCCGGGAGACGAATATGTTGATTGGTGCGCGATATCTTATTTTGCAAATCCGCAATGGTTTCCTATGATACAATTTACCAAAGCTCACAACAAACCGCTTATGCTTGCTGAATGTTCCCCCACATTGGGTACAAATGCAACAGAAGCAGATAAAATAAAATGGTACAGGATATTGTTCAAATTTATACAGACCAAAGATATTAAAGCATTATGTTACATCAACGGAAATTGGGATAATCAACCGATGTTCGAACAGTTCAGTTGGGGTAACAGTAAATTGGACGTTTCGGAAAATATAAAGAATTTTTGGCTTGAAAACATAAAAAACGAAAGATTTATTAATTTGGATAAATTATATAAGGAAATCAAATACTAAATTTATTGAAAAAAAAACGGATATATACTATTCTTTAATTAGTTAATTCTTTATAGAGGTTAAAGTTATGTTAAAAAAATATTTAAATAATAAAGGTTTCGGTTTAGTGGAATTATTGATTGTTGTTATTATTGTTATATCTCTTTCCGCTGTAAGTTTTAACTACTATAAATTGAGTCTTGAAAAATCAAAAGTTACTGATGCCATGATGATACTTAGACAAATTGCCGATGCCAATATAATATATTACAGAGAAAACAGAAGTTATACCGATGATATAACAAAACTATTAGTAAAGATTGAAGGAGAGCAAGTTTTAGAAAACGGATATAATTGGACAAAAACCGAACTGTTTTCCTATAGAGCCGATAAAACAAAAGAATCTGTTTCTCCTACCGACACTAACAAATTTGTATTTAGAATTGCTTATGCAAAAAGAGATAACAAATACGAAATTTTTGCACTATATGATGAGGCAACCGAGTCTTTAAAATTTGATGCTTATGGAGACGATGCAAATTTTATTGACGGAAAAATTGTAGAAACAATTCGAGCAAAAGGAAGATTGTAAAATTTCGTAAAAATCACAGAAATTTTGTATAATAAATCCATTATGAAAATACAATATTACTTATTAGCTTTTGTGTTTGTGGCAGCAGGTTGTACAACTGTCCCGATGACAGGAAGATATCAACTTCTTTTAAGTGATGAAGCTCAAGAAATTGCTGCAGGTGCAACAAGTTATGGTCAATATTTGTCTGAAGCAAAAATATCTACGGATAAAACAAATACGGCACTTGTAAAAAAAGTAGGTCAAAAAATAGCCGCAGTTTCAGACTGTGACTATGATTGGGAATTTAATTTATTGGAAAGCAACGAAGCTAACGCATGGTGCTTGTCCGGAGGTAAAGTTGCGGTATATACGGGAATTTTACCTTATACACAAAACGAAGCGGGACTTGCAACCGTTATGGCTCACGAAATAGCACATGCCATAGCAAGACACGGTGCGGAAAGATCGGCACAAAACACTTTACTTGAATATGGACTTGCTATAGGTGGTGCAACACTATCAAACAACCCTAATAGAGAGTTAATCTTGTTAGGTGTAAATGTTGCCGGAAATGTAGGAGTTATTTTACCTTATAGCAGGAAACATGAATCCGAAGCAGATTACATGGGCCTGCTTTTAATGGCAAAAGCAGGATATGATCCCAACGAAGCTATAAAATTCTGGCAAAGAATGGTGTTTGCATCTTCAGGTTCTCAAGGCGGATTATCCGACTTTTTATCTACTCATCCTTCCGATGAAAAAAGAATTAAAGATTTGCAGGAACATATGCCGGAAGCTTTAGAATATTATAAAAAAGCAAAATAAAAAGGCATAAACAACTATATAAAACAAGAAACATATTTAATATTGTTTCTTGTTTTTTTATTTATACAAAAATCATTAAAAATATTAGAAAAACATATAAAAGTTTTACTAATCTAAATTCATTGACTTACTATTTTTAAATAGATAAAATTTTATCCATAACAAGTTGTATTCAAGAAAAAAGCACGAACAAACATATAAAAATTTTCATTAAAAATATAAGAAAATGAAGAAAAAAAGTGTTGTATATAATAAGAAGGAAATTTCGGAAGCCACTTTAAGAAGATTTCCTTTTTACCATCATTATTTGAAGCAATTGGAAAGTGATGGCGTTAAAGAAATTTCATCGGCACAAATAGCAAAGTTCCTTGGATTTAATACTATACAAGTAAGAAAAGATATAGAAGCAACCAAAATTGAAGGAAAACCCAAAAGAGGTTATAACCTTAAAAAATTAATATCGGCAATAGAAAAATTTTTAGGTTTTTATACTAAAAACGAGGCTGTTTTAATCGGTGCCGGACATTTAGGATATGCTCTTTTAGGTTATCACGGTTTTAAAGAGTACGGATTAGATATAATTGCCGCTTTTGATAATAATCCGGAAAGAGTTGATAAATTTATAAATTATAAAAAAGTTTTTAGTATAGACAGACTTGAAGATATAATAAGCAGAATGCAAATAAAGATAGGAATTCTTACCGTTCCTTCCGCTGTTGCACAAGAGTTGGCGGACAGAATGGTAAAAGTAGGGATAAAAGCTATTTGGAATTTTGCACCTATTAAAATAAATGTTCCGAAAGATGTTGTTGTTCAACATGAAAATTTGGCTTCAAGTTTAGCTGTTTTATCGCAAAAAATAAAGAATTTAAGATAATTAAGAATTAGTTGTTAACATAACAAGGAGAACTTACATGGAAAATCAAGGGAAATTTGACAAAGTCTGCCAAATTCTTGACGAAAACGGCAGAGACAAAGCAAGATTAATCCCAATTTTGCAGGCAGTACAGGAAGTGTACAATTATCTTCCTGAAGAAATTTTGACATTCATAGCTTCTGCATTGGATATCTCCCCTGCAAGAGTTTACGGAGTTGCAACATTTTTTGCACATTTCACTTTAAAAGCAAAAGGCAAACACATAATAAAAGTTTGCGACGGAACGGCATGTCACGTTAAAAGATCTACAACAATTATTGATGCAATAAGAGCAAAACTTAATCTTACGGCATCCGAAAACACAACAAAAGATATGTTGTTTACATTGGAAACAGTATCTTGTTTGGGTGCTTGCGGTCTTGCTCCTGCAATGGTTATAGATAACGAAGTTTACGGCCAGGTTACACCTGAAAAAGTAACAAAAATTATTGACGATATGATTAAACAGGAGGAAAAATAATGTCTGTAGATTTAGATAAAATTTCCGCTAAAGTACAAAAAGCTTTTAAACAGATTTCCAAAAGAATAATAATCTGTGCAGGTACCGGTTGTGTGGCAAACGGTTCATTAAAAGTTTATGCCGAATTTTTAAGAGTGGCAAAAGAATTGAACGTTGAATTGTGTATAGAGTTAAACGACGAAAGTAAAGGTACACTTGTTTCAAAAAGCGGTTGTCAGGGTTTTTGTCAAATGGGACCTTTGGTTTCCGTTATAAAAGGTGAAGACGATATTCTTTACACAAAAGTTAAAGTTGAAGATGTAAAAGAAATTATTGAAAAAAGTATTATTAAAGATGAAGTTGTTGAAAGATTATGCTACAAGATTAATGATAAATTTTATAAAGGTCATGCCGAAATTCCTTTCTATGCAAAACAAAGAAGATATGTTCTTAAAAATTGCGGTTTCATAGGTGCGGAAGATATTGAAGAATATATAAGTAAAGGCGGATACGCTTCAGCCAAGAAAGCCTGTTTGGAAATGACACCCGAGCAAATTTGTAAAGAAATGTTGGATTCGGGACTCAGAGGCAGAGGCGGAGCAGGCTTCCCTACAGGAAGAAAATGGGATTTAACAAGAGTTCAACCCGGTCCTAAAAAATATGTTATATGTAACGGTGATGAAGGAGATCCGGGAGCATTTATGGACAGAAGTGTTCTTGAAGGAAATCCTCACAGTGTTATAGAAGGTATGATTATAGCCGCAAAAGCTATAGGTGCCGATGAAGGTTATGTTTATGTCAGAACAGAATATCATTTGGCTGTAGAAAGAATGAAAAACGCCATTAAAAAAGCTGAAGAAGTCGGAGTATTAGGCAAAAATCTTTTCGGTTCCGATTTCAGTTTTACACTTCATGTTATGGAAGGTGCGGGAGCATTTGTATGCGGTGAAGAAACAGCATTAATCGCTTCTGTTGAAGGTAAAAGAGGTATGCCAAACCCGAAACCTCCTTTCCCGGCACAGCACGGTTTATACGGAAAACCTACAGTAATTAACAACGTTGAAACATTATCCACCGTTCCTTTGGTAATAAGAGACGGTGCGGATTTTTATAAAAAGATCGGTGTTCCTACATCTACCGGAACAAAAACATTTGCTATAACCGGTTACGTTAAAAACACAGGTCTTATAGAAGTTCCTTTCGGAACAACATTAAGAGAAATCTTGTTTGATATAGCAGGCGGAGTTACCGATGATAAAGGTAATGTTTCCGAAGATGCATTTAAAGCTGTTCAAATCGGCGGACCTTCCGGTGCATGTTTAACAAGAGAACATCTTGATTTGCCATTGGATTTCGATTCATTAAGAAAAGCAGGTGCAATGGTAGGTTCGGGCGGACTTGTTGTTATGAACCAAACAACCTGTATGGTAAATACGGCAAAGTTCTTCATGCAATTTACACAAAGCGAATCCTGCGGTAAATGTGTTCTTTGCAGAGAAGGAACAAAACAAATGTTGATGATGCTTGAAGATATAACGGAAGGCAGAGCCGACGAAAAAACAATTCCTTTACTTGAACAGTTGGCAAATGCAGTTAGAGTAGGTTCTTTATGTGCTTTAGGTAAAACAGCACCAAATCCGGTATTATCTACTTTGAAATATTTCAGAGACGAATATGATGCACACGTTAAAGAAAAGAGATGTCCTGCGGGAGTATGTTCCAGCTTAACACAAATCACAATCGATCAAACAAAATGTATCGGTTGTACGGCTTGTGCAAGAAAGTGTCCTGTAGGAGCTATTAAAGGTGCAGTAAAACAAAAACATTCTATAGACCAAAGCTTATGTGTAAAATGCGGTGCTTGTGTTGCAACATGTAAATTTGGTGCTGTGAAGAGAGGATAATATATGGAAAAAACATTAACTATTAACGGTAAAAAAGTTTCTTTTGATAAAGAGAAAAATCTTTTGGAAGTTATAAGAAAAGCAAATATAGAATTACCTACATTTTGTTATCATTCCGAACTTAGCACTTACGGTGCCTGCAGATTATGTTTGGTAAATGTAGAAAAAAGAGGTTTAGTTCCTGCATGTTCAACTCCCGCAGAAGACGGTATGGTAGTTGTAACAAACAGTAACGAAATAAGAGAATTAAGAAAAATAATCGTTGAATTGTTGCTTGCAAACCACGACAGAGAATGTACTTCCTGCCACAAGAGTGAACATTGCCAACTTCAGACACTTGCAAGAAGATTGGGAATACAATCCGTAAGATACAAAAAAATAGTAAAAGATACGCCTAAAGATTTTTCGACACCGTCAATCGTAAGAGATCCAAACAAATGTGTTCTCTGCGGTGATTGTGTAAGATTCTGTGAAGAAATTCAAACAGTAGGTGCAATAGATTTTTCATTCAGAGGTTCACATGCAACGGTAAGTCCGAGTTTCGGAAAGAGTCTTGCATCTTCGGAATGTATTTATTGCGGTCAATGCACAAGAGTATGTCCTACCGGTGCATTAACAATAAAATCCGATGTAACAAGGGTTTGGAATGCTTTAGGAAATAAAGATAAAAAAGTTATAGTAGCAATTGCTCCTGCAGTAAGAGCTGCAATCGGTGAAGCTTTCGGTATAGCAAAAGAATCCGGAACGGAAGCCGCAGGCAAAATGGTAACCGCTTTAAAATCCATGGGATTCTTTAAAGTATTTGATGTTTCTTTCACGGCGGATTTAACAATCGTTGAAGAAGCAAACGAATTTGTTGAAAGATTCACAAAAGGTGAAAAGTTACCTCAATTTACATCATGCTGTCCTGCATGGATAAAGTTCACGGAACAATATTATCCTGATATGATAAAGAACCTTTCAAGTTGTATGTCTCCTCAAGGAATGTTCGGATCATTAGCAAAAGAAATGTTGCCTAAAATGTACGGAATAAAGAGAGAAGATTTGGTAGTGGTTTCGGTTATGCCTTGTACGGCAAAGAAGTTTGAAGCTACAAGACCGGAACTTTCAAAAGACGGAATTCCCGATACGGATATAGTTTTAACAACACAAGAACTTGCAAGAATGATAGAAGAATCGGGACTTTCTTTTGCAAACCTTGAACAGTCCGCATTCGATATGCCTTTAGGATTTAAGACCGGAGGCGGTGTTATATTCGGTAATTCCGGAGGTGTTGCGGAAGCTGTTTTGAGAAATGTATTATCCAAAGAAAATTCCAACGATACAGACGAATTTGCATTTATCAGAGGCGAAGAAGGTATAAGAGAAGCCAACTTGAAAGTCGGTGATAAAGATTTAAGATTAGCTGTTGTTTACGGATTAGGTAATGCAAGAAAAGTTATAAAACAAATTAAGAATAAAGAAAAAGAATATGATTTAATCGAAGTTATGGCTTGTCCCGGAGGATGTATCGGCGGAGCAGGACAACCTGTATATGACAAACTCGAAGTAAGAAACAAGAGAACAAAATGTCTTTATGAAAACGACAGTGTTCTCGAACTTCATAAACCGCAGGACAACCCTTATGTTCAACAGGTTTATAAAGAAATTTTGGGCGCTGTAGGCGGTGAAAAAGCTCACGAAATATTGCATACTTTCCATACAAACAGAAGAAGAATAACAGAAAAACCTTTCTTAATTCAAGCTGCAACTGATGCAAACTGTGTTAAAGTAAATGTTTGTTTCGGAACAGGTTGTATGTTGAGAGGTTCTCAAAAGATATTAAAATCCATACTTGATTTTGTTGAATCCAAAAAGATTACGGATAAAGTTGAAGTTAAAGCTTCTTTCTGTTTTGAAAGATGTTCAAGAGGACCTGTAGTAAGTGTAGGTTCTACGGTAATAGAACAAGCTACACCTGAAAAAGTAACAAAAGAAATTGAAAAGAATTTGAAATAATTCCTTTTAAATAAAAAAATAACCTGATACAGAAAATGTGTCAGGTTATTTTTATTTATGTATTATTTTGTATAATAAAAAAATGTTAAACATTTTAACCGGATTACCAAA
>CACWKJ010000042.1 GCA_902761395.1 uncultured Elusimicrobium sp.
ATGGAAGTAGAATTGATAATGCCGGTAGCAATGGATGAACAATTGAGATTTGCAATCAGAGAAGGCGGAAGAACAGTTGGATCTGGTGTTGTTACTAAGATTATCGAATAATTTGCAGTAAATATTTTTGGAGAGTTAGGAAAATGGGAGACAGAGTAATTATAACGATGGCTTGCACCGAATGCAAAAACAGAAATTACTATTTTGCAAGAGGTAAGAAACAAGAAGGTAAATTAGAAGTAAAAAAATATTGTAAGACATGCGGAAAACATGTTTTGCATAAAGAAACAAAATAGTTTACTAACCTGGGGGCATAGGCTAACGGTAAACTTCTGGTCTCCAAAACCAGCTTTGGTGGTTCAAATCCATCTGCCCCCGGTTTTAATAGAGACTGAAGATTTTATTTTAAAGTGAGAAAGTTTTTATGGGTAAAGCAATACAGTTTTTTAAAGATGCTTATTTTGAATTAACAAAAGTTACATGGTTAAGTAAAAAAGAAGTTGTAGCGACGACTATTGTTGTGATAGTTTTTGTTATAATAATGGCACTATTTGTTGGCTTGGTAGACATGATTCTTTCTGGTTCATTAGGCATAATATTAAATTTGAGGTAAGAAATGGCTAAACAATGGTATGTCGTTCACACATATTCTGGACATGAAGATAAAGTAAAAAACAGTATCGAGAGAACAGTTGAAAATCTCGGTATGCAGAACTTTATTTCTCAGGTTCTTGTTCCTACGGAAGAAGTTGTTTCCGTTAAGAACAATAAGAAAAAAATAAGAAAGAAAAAATTTTATCCGGGATATGTTTTCATTGAAATGATAATAAACAATGAAACATATTGGTTGGTTAGAAATACTACGGGAGTAACAGGCTTCTTGGGCGGAGTAAAACCTGCACCTATGGCAGAATCCGAAGTTGCAAATCTTATAAAAGCCGTTACAAATCCTGAGGATGCAAAACCAAGACCGGCAATATCGTTCGAAAAGGACGAAAATGTAAGAATAACGGAAGGTCCTTTCAACCACTTTATCGGTGTAGTTGAAGAAGTAAACCAGGAAAAAGGCAAGTTGAAAGTTATGGTTACAATATTCGGAAGACCTACACCTGTTGAATTGGATTTCTTACAAGTAGAAAAAGTTTAATAAACGAATGCTGTATGTTACGGCAGCACGGTTAAAATAAAGTAAAAAATTATATTTTCAATGCTCAAGAAAGTATAGTTGCAGTTTTAAGGGAGATTTAAAATGCCACCAAAGAAAGTAAAAACACAAATTAAATTACAAATACCTGCAGGCGCAGCAAATCCTGCACCACCGGTTGGTCCTGCATTAGGTCAACAGGGTGTAAATATAATGGATTTTTGTAAACAGTTCAATGAAAGAACGAAAAAAATGGAACAAGGTATGGCAACACCTGTTGTTATTACCGTATATGAAGACAGATCATTTACATTCATAACAAAGATGCCTCCGGTTCCTGCATTAATAAAGAAAGCTGCAAAAGTTGCAAAAGCTTCAGGAGTTCCTAATAAAACTAAAGTTGGTTCTATTACAAAAGCTCAAGTTGAAGAGATTGCAAAACAAAAAATGCCAGACTTAAATGCTATCGATTTGGAAGGTGCAAAATTGATGGTTGAAGGTACGGCAAGAAGTATGGGAATTGAAGTAAAACAAAAATAAAAATTGCTTAAGGCAATTGAAATAAAAGTGGGAGCTGTTATTAAAACGGCGAAAGAACCACAGGAGAATTAAAATGGCAAAAAGATTGAAAGAATTATCAAAATTAGTAGACGCAAACAAACTTTATTCTGTTGAAGAAGCAGCAGATTTAGTAAAACAAACAGCAAAAGCAAAATTTGACGAATCAGTAGAAGTTCACATTCGTTTGGGAATAGATCCTAAACAGAGTGATCAAATAGTCAGAGGAACAGTTTTGTTACCTAACGGTATCGGTAAAACAAGAACAGTTTTTGTTGTAGCTAAAGGTGAAAAACAAACCGAAGCTGAAAAAGCCGGTGCAGATAAAGTAGGTTCAACAGACTTAATAGAAGATATTGCAAAAGGTGACTTAAATTTTGACGTTTTGGTTGCAACACCTGATTGTATGAAAGATTTAAGTAAAGTTGCAAAAATATTAGGTCCTAAAGGTTTGATGCCAAACCCAAAATCCGGAACAGTTACATTTGATATCGGTAAAACGGTTCAGGAATTGAAAAAAGGTAAAGTTGCTTATAAAAACGATTCTTTCGGAATAGTTCATTGTTCCGTAGGTAAAGCTTCTTTCGAAAAAGATAAATTGGTAGAAAACATAAAGACTTTGGTAAGTGCTGTTTTGAAAGCAAAACCTTCAGCAGCAAAAGGTCAATATGTTAAAAGTATTTCAGTTTCTTCAACAATGGGACCTGGAATATATATAGATCAAAACTCAAAGATGTAGTTTTTATAAAGTTTAAAATTATAAAAACAAGAAGACATCAAAATTCGTCTTCTTGTTTTTATGTTTTAAAAGAAAAGCAGTAAAAGTAAGAGTGTGTATTATGAAAAATTTAAAACATATATTATCGATATACGATTTAACCTCAAAAGAAATTTGGACAATTATCCAATCGGCTATAAAACTAAAAAAACAAAAAAAATCGAAGTTTCAATTGAAAGGTAAAGTTATAGGCCTTATATTTGAAAAGCCTTCTACAAGAACAATGGTTTCTTTTTCCGCGGCAATGTGCCAGGAAGACGGAACACCTTTAAATCTTGATGTAAAGAAATTACAAACTACAAGAGGCGAATCTGTTTACGATACGGCACATGTTTTATCAAGATATTTGGATGCAATAGTTATAAGAGCATTTAAACACAGTTATTTGGAAGAGTTTGCAAAATATTCTTCAGTGCCTGTTATAAATGCTTTAACCGATGCGGAACATCCGTTACAAATATTAGCGGATTTAATGACTATAATAGAAAAGTATAAAATAAAAAGTTTAAAAGAATTACAAAAACTAAAAATTTCTTTTGTCGGTGATGCAAATAATGTGGCAAATTCATGGCTTGCGGTTTCAGCTGTTTTAGGACTTAACTTTTTATTGTTGGGGCCTAAAAAATATGCACCGAAAAAAGAACTTTTGGATAAAGCTTTAAAGATTGGAAAAGCAACAAAGGCAAATATAAAGATAAGCAGTGATGTGGAAGATATAAAAGGTTCGGATGTTATTTATACCGATGTATGGATTTCAATGGGAGAAGAAAAAGAATCTGTTGAAAGACATAAAGCTTTTGTAAAGTATCAAGTAAACGATAAGTTGCTCGCAAAAGCAAATAAAAATTGCATAGTGTTACATTGCCTTCCCGCGGTAAGAGGCGAAGAAATAACCGCGGAAGTTATGGCTAAACAGGAAGATAATATTTTTGAAGAAGCGGAAAACAGATTACATATTCATAAAGCCGCTATAATTTATTTAATAAAATAGTTTGAAAAAAGTATTAAAAAAATATATACTTATAAATCAAACTTTGCTCCGCAAGGGGCTAAGCTGTTACTAAAGTAACAGAAATCCAAAAAGGAGGGTAGTATCAATGAGTTACGAATGTACTTTCATTTGTTCTCCGGAACTCGATTCTACAAAAGTAGAAGAAATGGTTGCAAAAGTTTCAAAAATAATTGAAACTTCCGGCGGAACGATCAAAAATCTTCAGCAGTTGGGAAAGAAAAAACTCGCTTACAACATCAAGAAATTTCGTGAAGGAAATTATGTTTATGTTGATTTCGAATCTAACGGTTCGGTAGTTCTTTCTTTGGAAAACTTTTTTAAGGTTAACGATGATGTTATCAGATTTTTAACAGTAAAAGTTGAACCTAAGAAGAAAGTTGTAAAAAAAGCTAAAGCTGTTGAAAAGAAACAGGAAGCTGTAGCAGCAACGGAAGCTCCCGTTGAAGAAAAGAAAGAAGAGGAAACAGTAAATGCAGAATCAGATATATCAGATACCACAACAAAATAGTGTTATTTTGGTAGGTAGATTAACAAGAGATCCTGAATTAAAAAGGACGACCACTTCAAAATCCGTTTGCAGATTTGATATAGCAATGAGTACCAGAATAAAAGATCAGGTAACGGGTGAGTGGAGAGATTCCGATCCTACATATGTTCCTATAATAGTATGGGGCGATCAGGCAGACAGATGTAACGACAGATTAAAAAAAGGTATGCCTGTTTATGTAGAAGGAAGACTCAGAAGTAACAGTTGGCAAGCCGCAGACGGAACAAAAAGGTCAAGGCTTGAAGTTGTTGCATCAAGAGTTCAATTTTTAGTAAGAGTTGATGCATCTGCTCAACAAGCAAAAAATGTTGAGGGAGCAGAAACAGAATATGTTTCCGATAACGATGTTATGGACGATGAAGAAGTTCCGTTTTAAAATTTTGGAGGAATAAAAAATGTCAATAGAGAAAAAAAATACACACCCTGCCGGAACAAAACCAGCCGGTAAATTCAGAAAGGGTGGAATGATGAAAAGAAAAGTTTGCCGTTTTTGTACGGATAAAATAGAAATAGACTATAAAAATGTTAGTCTTTTGAGAACTTTTGTTACAGAAAGCGGAAAAATTCTTTCCGGTAACGTTACAGGTACCTGTGCAAAACATCAGAGAGAATTATGTAAAGCCGTTAAAAGAGCAAGAATGTTAGCTTTGTTACCGTTTTCGGCAAATTAATCGGAGGAAATAAATGAAAGTTATTTTAAGATCAGATATAACAAATGTAGGAAGACAAGGTGAAATAAAAGAAGTTGCAGCAGGTTTTGCAAGAAACTATTTGTTACCTAAAAAACTTGTTATGGAAGCAACTCCTCAAAACTTAAAAATTTGGGAAAGAGAAAAAACAAGACTTGAAAAAGTCAGAGAAGAAATTATTGCTAATGCTAAAGCTGTTGCAGAAAAAATTGAAAAAGCCGAATTTTCAGTTAAAGTTAAACTTGGTGAAAACGGTAAGATTTTCGGTTCTATAACAACCGCACATTTGGCAAAATTGTTTGCAGAACAAGATTTCCAAATAAATAAACACGATATATTGTTACCTGCACCTATAAAAGAAGTAGGTAAAATAACAGTAAACGTAAGATTACATCCTGAAGTTATTGCTAAAGTTAATATTGATGTAATCGAAGAAAAGAAATAATAAAAATTCAAATTTTATTAATATAAAACGGAAAGATTTTTATATCTTTCCGTTTTTTTATTTTTATAACAAAAATATATCTTTTTGTTTCTTGATTTTTTGTTAATTATTGACTATAATTTTTTTCTACACAAAATATCGATAATTTGTAGTTTTCTGTTAAAAGAAGGAGAAGTTTTTAATGCCAAAAGATTTAGAAAGAAAAACTCCGCCGCAATCAATAGATGCAGAAATGGCACTGCTTGGCGCAATGCTTATAGAAAAAGATGCAATAATAAAGGCAATGGAGTTAGTTAAAGAAGAAGATTTTTATAAAGAAGTACATAAACTTATTTTCGGTGCAATAAGAGAGTTAAGTGATACGGAAGTTGCAGAACCCGTTACCGTATCAAATCGTTTAAAAACAAATAAACTTTTTAACGATGCAGGCGGAATAAAGTATTTGTTCAGTTTGATTGATGCCGCGCAGACTGCAGCTAATGTTGAATATTACGCAAATATCGTAAAAGATAAATCTATTTTGAGACAAATAATTACAGTCGGTTCGAATATGGTTACCGATGCTTTTTCCGAAGATTCACCTTCGGAAACAATTTTGGATGATGCTCAAACTGTGTTATTTAATATATCAAAACAAAACAGTTCCAACGATTTTTTTACACCGGAAGAATTAGTACCTTCCGTTGTTTCCAAACTTGAAAATTTGTTTAAAGACAGAAATGATGTTCCGGGCCTTAGAACAGGATTTTCCGATCTTGATAAAATGACGGCCGGACTTCAACCTTCCGAACTTATAATTGTTGCGGGAAGACCTTCCATGGGTAAAACGGCATTTGCATTAAATATTGCCGAAAATGTTGCCGTAAATTCCAAAGAACCGCATTCGGTAGCAGTGTTTTCTTTGGAAATGTCTAAAGAATCTTTAATGATGAGATTCTTGGCTTCCGTTGCGCAAGTAAGCGGACAGGATTTAAGAAAGGGGAAATTTAAAAGTTCCGATTGGCCTAAACTTACTACGGCAATAGCTAAAATAGGTAAAGCACCTTTGTATATTTGTGATGCGGATATGAGTTCTATAGAAATAAGAGCAACAGCAAAGAAACTTGCTACAAAACTTGAAAAGCAAGGCAAACCGCTATCGTTGATAATAATAGATTATTTACAGCTTATCAGAGGAACAGGTAACGGTAAAAAATATGAATCAAAACAAATAGAAACGGCTGAAATTTCAAGATCGTTAAAAGCGTTGGCTAAAGATTTGAAAGTTCCTGTAATTGCTCTTTCTCAGTTATCCAGACAAACAGAACAAAGAGGAAAAGATAAAAGACCTATGCTTTCCGATTTAAGAGATTCCGGTGCAATAGAACAAGATGCCGATGTAGTGGCTTTTGTTCACAGAGAAGGTTATTATAAGAGTAAAGAAAAATCTCAGGATTTAGATCCTGCAACACAAAATGATAATACGGCGGAAATTATTATTTCAAAACAAAGAAACGGTCCGGTAGGAACGGTAGAACTTCTTTTTGAAGGGGAATATACAAAATTTTTTAATAAAGCACTAGCTTCTATGGAGGAAAGGCAATGAAGGAACAACCACCATCATCTTTTTTCAGACCAACATGGGTAGAAATAGATAAGAGTGATTTTTTGTTTAATTTGAAGAAAATAAAAGAGTATTTAAAAAAAGATACAAAGGTACTTGCGGTTATAAAATCCAATGCTTACGGGCACGGCGGAATAGAACTTGCAAAGGAAGCCGTAAAGGCCGGAATATATGGTATAGGTGTTTCTTCCATTGAGGAAGGTATTTCTTTCAGAAAAGCCGGTATTAAAGCTAAAATTTTAGTGTTCGGCAGCGGATATCCGTTGGAGTATTTGTCTGTAGCAACATTTTGGGATTTAATACCTACAATATCAAGTTTGCAGGGATTACACGAATTATCAAATCTCGCAAAGAAATTTCAAAAAAAGTTAGAGTTTCATTTGAAAGTTGATACCGGTATGGGAAGAGTAGGCGTTATTGCCGGTGAAAACACAAATGTTATATTGCAAAAAATAGTTAATATGCCGGAAATAAAAATGTCGGGAATGTATACGCATTTTGCGGTTGCCGATACAAATCCTACTTATACGGAAAGTCAGCTAAATAAATTTAACGAAGTTATAAAATATGCAAAAAGTTTGGGATTAAAATTTATTGCACATGCGGCAAATACTGCAGCACTGCTCAGCAGCAAAAAAACTCATCTTGATATGGTTAGACCGGGAATAGGTTTGTACGGACTTTCTCCGTTTGAACATAATTTACAAAAACTTAAATTAAAACCTGTTTTAACTTGGAAAACAAAGATTATATATTTAAAAAAAGTTCCTTCGGGTTTTTGTGTAAGTTACGGCAGAACATTTGTTACAAATAAAAATTCCGTTATAGCAACGGTTCCTGTAGGTTATGCCGACGGTTACAGCAGGGTATTATCAAACAAAGCCGATGTTTTGGTTAGAGGTAAAAAATGTCCTGTTGCAGGAAGAATAACGATGGACATGATGATGATAGATGTTACCGATGTTAAAGGTGTAAGTATAGGAGATGAAGTTGTGTTGCTCGGAACACAAGGTAAAGAAACAATTAAGGCTGAAGAGTTGGCAAAATTACAAAATACAATAAGTTACGAAGTAACTTGTTCAATATCGCCGAGGGTTCCAAGAATAATAGTTTAACAAAAATATGAAAGAACAAATATTAAAAGTTTCACCATTAAGAAAATTAAAAGATAATATAAAAGGACTTGGTATTGCTTCTCAATTAGTGATTGATACTTTTA
>CACWKJ010000043.1 GCA_902761395.1 uncultured Elusimicrobium sp.
ATTGTTCCGTCTATAACTTCAGACAAATTGTGTGTAGGAATATTTGTTGCCATACCTACTGCGATACCTGATGAACCGTTTATTAAAAGTTCAGGTAACTTTGTAGGAAGTATTAAAGGTTCCTGTAACGAACCGTCATAGTTCGGAATATAATCTATTGTGTCTTTATCTATATCGGCAAGCATTTCATCTGCGATATAGTCCATTCTTACTTCGGTGTACCTCATAGCTGCCGGATCATCACCGTCAACACTACCGAAGTTTCCCTGACCGTCTACAAGAGGATATCTCATAGAAAAGTCTTGAACCATTCTTACGAGTGCATCATATACCGAAGAATCTCCGTGCGGATGATATTTACCGAGCACATCACCCACGATTCTGGCGGATTTTTTGTAAGGTGTATTTCTTCTTACACCCATTTCTTTCATTGCATACAAAATTCTTCTGTGAACCGGTTTTAAACCGTCTCTTACATCCGGCAAAGCTCTACCTACAATAACACTCATTGCATAATCTATGTAAGATGATTTCATTTCATCTTGAAGATTGGTGGGAAGAATTCCCGGATTTATAACTACCTCTTTTTCTTCCGTTGGTTTGTTTAAGTCTTTATCTTCTGCCATTATATTAACCCCTTCTTATAAATTCCTAAATTAAATATCCAAATTGGTTACATCTAACGAATGTGCCTGAATAAATGCTCTTCTTGCTTCAACTTTATCGCCCATAAGTGTTGTAAATATTCTGTCTGTTTCAATTGCATCTTCAAGTTTAACCTGCAACATTTTTCTTCTTGCGGGATCCATTGTTGTTTCCCAAAGTTGTTCCGGGTTCATTTCACCCAAACCTTTATATCTTTGAATTGTTGCACCTTTTCTTCCCAACTCTCTGATTTGTTCTATCAACTGATTTGTCGATGATAAATCGTGAACATCGTTGTTTGCACCTTTTAATCTGTATACAGGTCTAACATGTGTTGTTCCGTAATGGTGTAAATGCAAACCTTTACTTTCAAGTTTGTTTGCCAAAATATTTATTCTCGGAAGTTCCCACAACTCTTTATATTCCGGTAATACATCTTCGGTTAAACCGTCAACAGGAAGTTCACCGTTTTCCTGTTGCATTTGTTTTTTTCTTTCTGCAAGTTCTGCTTTAAATTCTTTCCATTCCTTATCGGAATAAATATATCTTACCTGGTTTTGATCTACAACTCTGAAAAGAGGCATTTTGCCTTCTTCTCTGAATTTAAGATATTCGTTCCACTTCAAACCTTTCTTTGTAATTTTAATTATGAGGTTATCGAGTTCCGCAATGGAATCTACAATTTGTGTTAATTGTTTTTGATCTATAACATCACCGATTTGTTGTCCGTCTTTCAACAATATCATCGACTGTCCGTCCAAACCTTGTTTGAACAAGAATTTATCGAGTTCGGCTTCGGTCTGTAAATACATTTCTTTTTTGCCTTTTTTAACTTTATAAAGAGGCGGTTGTGCAATATAAACATAACCGTTATCTATAAGTTGTGGCATTTGTCTGTAAAAGAATGTTAAAAGAAGTGTTCTGATATGTGCACCGTCGACATCGGCATCGGTCATGATAACAACTTTATGATATCTTACTTTATCTATATTGAATTCGCCTTCACCTTTACCGATACCTGCACCGATTGCGGTAATCATAGTCTTAATTTCTTCGTTGGTTAACATTTTTGTCAATCTTGATTTTTCAACATTCAAGATTTTACCTCTTAAAGGAAGTATTGCCTGGAATGCTCTGTTTCTGCCTTGCTTTGCAGAACCTCCTGCAGAGTTTCCTTCCACGATGAAAAGTTCTGTTTTCTGAGGATCTTTTTCGGAACAATCCGCAAGTTTTCCCGGTAACGCTGCCGAGTCAAGAGCACCTTTTCTTCTTGTAAGTTCTCTTGCTTTTCTTGCGGCTTCTCTGGCTTCTGCGGCATTAATGGATTTTTCCAATATTTGTCCTGCAATTCCCGGATTTTCTTCCAAGAATGTTGCAAGTGCATCACCGACGAGAGATTTTACTATACCTTCAACTTCGGAGTTTCCTAATTTTGTTTTTGTCTGTCCTTCGAATTGCGGGTTGGGAACTTTAACGGAAATAACTGCCGTTAAACCTTCTCTGACATCTTCTCCGGAAAGAGTTAAATTTTTATTTTTTGATAATTCGTTTTTCTTAATATAGTCGTTAACAACTCTTGTTAATGCCGAACGGAAACCGGACAAATGTGTTCCGCCTTCAACGGTGTTAATGTTGTTAACAAATGTGTGAATTTGTTCATTGTAAGAATCGTTATATTGCATTGCAACTTCAACGTCGACATTATCTTTGTTCTTTGTGAAATATATAGGTTCTTTGTTTATAACTTGTTTATTTGTGTTCAAATAAGAAACGAAACTTTTTATACCGCCTTCATAATGGAAAGTATATTCTTTATCTTGTCTTTCGTCGATAATTGTAATATTTGCACCTGCATTTAAGAATGCCAATTCTCTTAATCTGTTGGCTAATGTATCAAAAGAATATGTTGTAACTGAAAATATTTCGGGATCCGGTAAAAATGTAACTTTTGTTCCTCTGTCATCGGTTTTGCCTATTATTTCGAGTTTTGTTGTAGGTTTTCCCTTAGCATATTCCTGTCTGTAAATATTTCCGTTTCTGTAAACTTCAACTACCAATTTTGTAGAAAGAGCATTTACACACGATACTCCGACACCGTGCAAACCTCCGGAAACTTTATAAGAATTTTTATCGAATTTTCCACCGGCATGCAAAACTGTCATAACAACTTCAAGAGCGGATTTATCTTTATATTTCGGATGAGGATCTACAGGAATACCTCTACCGTCATCCAATACCGTTATTGAATTATCCGGATGAATTGTAACATCGATATTTTTACAAAAACCCGCCAAAACTTCATCGATAGAGTTATCTACGGTTTCATAAACCAAATGATGAAGACCTTGTTCGGATGTTGAACCGATATACATGGCAGGTCTTTTTCTAACAGCTTCAAGACCTTCCAATACTTGAATTTTCGAAGCATCATAATTCGATGCCGCTTTATTTTGTTCTTCGTTAGTCATTAACTTCCTCCATATCTTTTGCTACTTAATTTCACACTTTATATTTTTTATCAGTTTTTTTCCTAAATACTGATTAAGTTTATTTATAATTTGTCTTTTTCTTAAATTTAAATCATTTACATAAACTGCCGATTTTGCAGATGCAAAAATAACTCCGTCTTTAAAACCGCTTAACTCTATTTTATTATTACCCAATTCTTGTTGCCACTTGGACATAATAATAAAATAGTCGTCATTCAAACCTAATTTATCAGAAATTTGTTTTATTATCGACGAAACTTCCGTAAATTCCATTTTATTATGATCTCATAGGCATAACTACACAAAGATAATTTTTATCTTTTTCCGGGGTTATAACAACTGGATTTTGAGAAGTAGTATATGCAAAATAAATATTTTCATCTTCTACGTTTTGTAAAATATCTTTAATATAACTGGGGTTAAAATTTATATCAAATACTTCACCTGAATATTCTGTTTCAACCTCGGCTTCTCCGGAACCCAAACCTACCGTATTTGCCGAAACTATCATTTTATTTTTTTCAAAACTTAACTTAATGGATGATGCCCTGTCTGCAACAAGTTTATCTCCCGTAAGTAAAGCCATCTGTTTTACGGCTGATATAGTATTTGCAACGTTTAATTTTATTTTAGACATTGTTTTTTTAGGTATTACCTGTTCATAGTTAGGAAATACACCTTCTATTAATTTTGTTTGGAAAGTTATATCTCCTATCATAACCGTCATTAAATTATCACTTAAACTTATTTTAACTTCTTCAACTTTATCATTGGAAGAAATTAATCTTAAAATATCCGAAACCGCTTTTGTAGGAATAATTACTTTTCCTTTAATTTTTTTATCTATACCGTCGGAACTTATATAAGATAATCTTCTTCCGTCTGTAGATACTGCTTTTATTGTTCCGTCTTCAACTATAAAACATACTCCGTTTAAAACATATCTTTGAGAATCTTTTGATACAGCAAATATTGTTTTCTTTAACATAGAATTTAATACTTGTGTTTTTAAAGAAAATACATTTTCTTTTTGAAAATCGGGAAGTGTAGGATAATCTTTTTTATCTATACCCATTAAAACAAATTTAGATTTATTTGCTTTTATATTTATTTGATTTGTTTCATCGGATTTTATTTCTATATTACCGTCTGAAACTTCTTTTATAATATCTGAAAATCTTTTTGCAGGTATTGTTATTGCACCTTCACTTACTATTTCCGCTTTTATATAACAAGTTACACCTATTTCCAAATCTGTAGCGGATAATTTTATTTTGTCTTTTTCTGTTTCAAATAAAAAGTTGGATAAAACCGGTAATGTTATTTTTGACGCTATTACAGGTTGAACTATTTGCATCCCCTTCATTAATTCATCTTTTGCACAAATTACCTTCATTATTACTTTCCTCCCTTTTATTTAAAAAAAATTAATTATAATAATAATATTTGTTGATAATCAGATAATTAAATTTAAATTAAAAAAATTCATAATTATCAAACATTTTTTTTATAAAATTAAAGTTAATAACTATGTTAATAAGTTTTTAATTTTATTAACATATTAGAACTAAAAATTATTTTTTATCAAAAAACTAAACAATTAACAAAAATATTAACAACTAATTATCTTCTTTTTCTTTTATCAATTTAATAATTTTATTTATCTCTGCAGCAAACCACGCATCATCATTAACTTTTTTCGCTATCTTATTATAAGCATGCATAACAGTAGTATGATCTCTGCCGCCGAAAGTATCACCTATTTCCGTAGTAGACATATCAGTCAGAGATCTTGCCAAATACATTGCTATTTGTCTCGGCATAGCAAGTTGATTTGTTCTTTTTTTAACTTTTAAATCTTTTACTGTTAAATTATATTCTTCCGCGACAACTTTTTGTATTTTATCTATAGTTATTTGTACATTTTCTTCAGGAACAACAATATCTTTTAATATTGTTTTTACTGCATCCAATGTAAAAGGTGTATTGGTAAATTTAATAAAAGATGTAACTCTTAATAATGTTCCTTCCAATTCCCTGATGTTGGATTTTATTTGAGAAGCAATAAATAATATAACATCTTCAGGAACAGAAAAACCTTCTTCTTCTGCTTTTTTCTTTAATATTGCAATTCTTGTTTCCAAATCGGGTTTCTGAATATCAACGGTATTACCCCATTTAAACCTTGATACCAATCTTTCTTCAACTTCCAATTTATCTTGAGGTCTATCGGAAGCGATAACTATTTGTTTACCGCTGTCTTTCAACGTATTAAATATGTTAAAAAACTCTTCTTGAGATCTTCCTGCATTTTTTGTAAGAAATTGAATATCGTCTATTAAAAGACAATCAAGATTTCTGTATTTATTTTTAAAAGCCGGCATTTTATCCGGAAATCTTATAGCTTCAATAAAGTCGGAAACAAATTTTTCGCATGTTACATATAATATTCTAAAATTAGGAAAATTCTTTTTTAATTCATTACCTATAGCATGCATTAAATGAGTTTTACCGAGACCTACACCGCCGTATATAAATAAAGGATTAAACTGTTTTCCCGGATTTTTTGTTACCGCTTCGGCACAACCGGAAGCAAATCTGTTGGAATTTCCGACAATAAATCTGTCGAAAGTTAATTTCGGATTAAGTTGATCTTTTATTATTGAAGGAACAGGAATATCATTATGTATAGGTATAGTAGGAACTTTTGTCATTTCGTCGGAAATATCTTTTTCAATCTTATATTCCAACTTTATATCTTTAGAATAAATTTCCTTTAAATTTTGTTCAATATTAAATTGTTGATTTTTTTCTATCCAATCGGAATAAAACTTTGTAGGTACGGAAATTAAGAAAACACTTTCATTTAAAGAAACCGGTTTTACACCCGTAAACCACAAATTTACTGCGCCCTGCCCTACGGATAATGTTAAGTTATCCACAACTTTTTTCCATGCATCTATAATAGAAACTTCCATTTTATCCCCATAGTTATCCACATTGTGGATAACTTATTAACAATACTATAAATTACTGTAAAAATAAAACAAATGATTTGTATATTTTTGTCGTCAAAAAAGTATATAAAATTGATACACACAAGTCAAGCAAAAAAATTACTAAAATTTTCGGTACTTTTTTATAACAAATTATTATTAAATTTTATATTTGGCCAAGCTTGTTAATAAGTTCTTGTTTATATAAATCAAAATCTTCTTTATCTTTACCGGTTAATGTATAAGTTGGCGGCATTTTCATGGTAAGATAATTGAAAAATGATCCGTTCTTTTTAATTCTGAAATCCAAATGAGGACCTGTTGAAAGACCGGTAGAACCTACATAACCTATAACCTGTCCTTGTTTAACTCTAACACCTTTTTTCACACCTTTACCATATTTAGATAAATGTCCGTAATAAGTTTCATATCCGTTGGGATGTTTTATTATTACAAGGTTTCCGTACCCGCCGCTGTATTGCGATTTTGTTACAGTTCCGTCACCTACTGCCGATACCGGTGTTCCTATAGGTGCGGCATAATCTATACCTTCATGTGCTCTATAATACTTTAATATAGGATGAAATCTTTTCTTTGTAAAATAAGAAGAAATTCTTTTAAATTGTAAAGGTGCTTTCAAGAAAGCACTCTTTACCGATTTGCCGTTTTCGTCAAAATATCCTTCATTACCTTTAGAATTTGTGAATCGTATTGCGGTATTTGTTGAAGTTGCCGTAATATATTGTCCCGCAAGAATATCCGAAGAAAGAACGGTATCTTTCTTTTCCAATGTTTTTACTTCATATATAAGTTTATAAATATCACCGGGTCTGCAATCGGTAAGAAAATCTATATGCCATGCAAACATATCGGCATAATCGAGAATAATTGCCGGTTTTATTTCGGAATTTGACATTGATTCCCATAATGAATTTTCTATCGTTCCCGACACTTCAAAAATTTGTGAACTTGTTTGCAATTCAAGTTTTTCGGAAGTTATAACATTGTCGGTAGATTTATCTATGGAATAAAAATATTGTCCTTCCGGGAAAAACTTAAAATTTGTCCAAGTTTCTTCAGTGGTTGTATCGGTGGAATATGTTATTTCGTAAAACTCATTCGGTTTACATTTATTTATGTTAATATATTTTTTTAATTCCGCTAAAATTTTTAAACTTTCCTGTTTTGATAATTTTGTTTGCTCGAAAGTTTTACCGAATACATCTCCGGGTTGAATAACAATTGTTTCAACTTCGGGAACTTTTGTTATATCTATTTCCATATTATCGCTGGTACAACCGACAAGCATTATTATATTGAATATAAATAATAAAAATAAAATACATTTGTTCATAGCAATCAAATTATATGATAATATAAAATGCAAGATTTTTCAATTGTTTTACCGATAATAGACATAATTTAGTTATAATTATAAAATTCAAATTTTTGTTTAACAACAAAAAGTATTTTAAATATAGATTATCGCATGAAATTTGGTATAATCATACAAGGAGTTAATATAATGAGTAAAACGATTAAACTAAAAAATTATTTTACTTCACACGGTGTGTTTCTATATAGTTTTGTTTTAATACCAATACTAATATATCAAGTTAAATATTTTTTTAACCCTCTAGAATTGTTTTTATACCTTTTTTCTTCTCTTATAGAATTATCTTTTATCATTTGTTTTTTTTATATTCTATTTCAATCAACAACAAAAATTAGATTATTAAAGTATTTATATTGTTTATCGGTGTTTGTTTTATTTTGTTCTTATTTTATTCAAGGAATAACTTTTTATATTTCCGGAGATTTGTTGCCTACTTTAGCTATAGAAAATATGCATGAATATAA
>CACWKJ010000044.1 GCA_902761395.1 uncultured Elusimicrobium sp.
AAATTATAAATTAAAATTTTTTAATTTACAACCTTTATTTTGGTTTTTGAGATTTCCATCTTCTGTGAAACCAAAACCAAAAAGAAGGATTTTCTTCAACATGTCTTTGTAAAATTTTATTATATTCCGTCATTATTATTTCTATATTCTTTTCATCGTCACCAGTATTTGGCAAAGAAATTTCTTCAAAAGAAACAACATATCTTCCATCCGGCTGTCTGGCACAAAAACCGGTATATAAAGGACATTTTGCTCTCAAAGCAAAAACAGCCGGTCCTTTAGGGGTAGAAACTTCCCTGTAAAAGAAAGGAGTAAAAACACCTTGAACTCCGGCATGCTGATCAGCCAAAATAGCAACAAATTCATTTCTTTTTAATGCTCTTAAAACACCCAACGGAGCAACTTCTTTATAAATTGTTTTATATCCTCTTTTCGATCTTATATTGTTTATAATATTATCAAAATAGGGATTTTCTTGTTTTGCAACAATAACCGATAACGGGTATCTTTTAGCAAAAGACAATGCCAACATTTCCCAATTACCGAAATGTGCAGACATTATAACACCGCCCTTACCTTGTTTTAATGCTTGTTCTATAAGATATATATTTTGGAAACAAACAGCATTTTTTATTTGTTCGTCAGTCATTTTACTTACGAAAACAATTTCAACAACAGTACAAACAAACTGTTTATAAACATCTTTTGCTATATTTATTATTTCTTGTTTGGATTTGTTCGGGAAAGATTTGGTTAAAGAATCAATGATATGTTTTTTTCTTATCGGAACGAAAATAAAAGCAATATCGGCTAAAAAAAATCCTATTTTTTTTGCAGCATTTATCGAAAACAAATGCAAGAAAGAAATAAGCATTTTTAAAGATATATATTCTGTGTAATGTTGAATCTTTTTATTTTTTTTCATTTTTATTCATAAAAAAACTTGCTACAAAACTTTCTTTTATTTCTACCGCCTTATGAAGACATAGTTCGTGACAACAAAAACACCCTATACACTTTTCTTTTTGTATGATAGGTTTTGTTTTATCTTTACTTTTTATTATCGCTTTTACCGGGCAAGATTTCATACATTGTAAGCAACCGACACATTTACTTTCGATTATATTAGGTTTTACCCAAAATAATCTACCTGCATATTTAGTAACAAATCTCGCAAACCACGAAGGCAGTAAAGTTAAAAATTTTGTAACAGGAAGTTTTGTTTTACCGAAATTAAATTCGGAAGCATTATCTCCGACATAAATCATATTTTGTAAATTTGTATCTCCCAATTGTTTTTCTTTTAATGGTTTTAATAAAACATTGTTTCTTGATTTTATTCCCATTTTATCGAGAATAAAAGTATCCAGCATGACTGTATCTTGGCTTCCGGCAATTATACCGTACTTTCTTTTTTGACCGCTTAAACTCGGACCGTTTCCTTCAAGTCCGTAAACTCCATCAACTATGGTAAACAATAACTTTTCTCTAACCATTCTATAAATTTCAGATAACAAATAAGAAAAATCTTTCGGAGTAGGTGCAAGCTTGTGATATTCCGCTTTTTTAACCCCGGGAATAATACCATAAAAATTTTTAACACCGCAAGTAAATCCCATAAAAGTATGAGTTTTTAATTTAGGTAAATTTATTATTGCATCGCAATCCGTTATTGCTTTGGTAATATAAATTTGTTTTATGTTCGGATGTTGAACGGATACTTCAACACAGCCGCATGCTTCGAAATTAACAAGTTCAACATTTTCTTCTTTTGCAAGTTGCAACATACCTGTTTTTTCCCAAATATGTTCAATACCTTTCGTTAAATTTATACCTTTCGTTAAATTTCCGGGACTATCCCCCATTACAGGTACGGCACCGGCTTTTTTTATTATATTTATAACGGCTCTGACTATTTCGGGATGAGTTGTTATTGCCTGCTCCGGATTGTATGCACTTAACAAATTAAGCTTTATTAAAATTTTTGAATTAGGTTTTATAATATCATTAATATTACCGAAAGACTTTACAATTTTTTCAACGATATTGTAAACATTATCTGTATCATAATTATCGCAACGATAAGCCGAAACTATTGTTTTTAACATTTTTTATCCATTATTTTTTGATAAAATTTCGTCTATTTCTTTTTCGCTGTCTTTATTCATTCTAACAGATATTATTTTGGAAACTCCTTGCTGTTCCATAGTAACACCATACAATGTATCTGCCATTTCCATTGTTCTCTTGTTATGTGTAACAACCATAAACTGAGTTTTCTGAGCAAATTCTCTAATGATATTATTATATCTTCCGACATTGGCATCATCAAAAGGAGCATCTACCTCATCGAGTATACAAAAAGGTGAAGGCTTTACCATAAAGAAAGAAAACAAAAGCGCAACAGCGGTAAAAGCTTTCTCTCCTCCGGAACACTGCATAATATTTTTTACGTTTTTCCCCGGTGGTTGAGCTTTAATATCAACACCGCTTTCCAACAAATTGTTTTCATCCGTTAAAATAAGATCGGCATCTCCACCGCCAAAAACTTTTTTATATAATGTTCTGAAATTTTCTCTTACGGCATCAAATGTTTTCTTAAAATTAACAATAGTTGTTTCATTTATTTTTTTGATTGTTTCTTCCAAATCCTGTTTTGCTTTCAACAAATCTTTTTGTTGATTTTGTATAAAATCGTATCTTTGAGACAAACTTTCATATTCTTCTTCGGCACTCCAGTTAATTGCGCCAAAACTTTCTATTTTTTTCTTAAGTCTTGCAATTTCTTCTTTATCAACTTCAACACCGATATATTGGTCTTTTATTTCTTCATAAGTTTTACCGTAAGTTTCTTTTATTTGAGTTTCCAAAATTTCTTTTTGCGTGTTATAACTTCTTTGATCCGACTGTAAAGAATTTACTTCATCGTTTAACTGAGTAACTTTTGTTCTGGTTTCGGAAATAACTGCTTCTTTTGCATCTATTTCCCCTTGAATTCTATCTCTGTCTCCGATAACAATTTGAAGTTCTGTTTCTTTTTGTGTCATTGCTTCACTGTATTTTTGAATATTTGATGTTTCCGTTTCCTGATTTGTCTGAATATTTTGAAGTTCGTTTTCTATTTCCGCTGTTCTGTTTGTTTTTTGTTCTATTTGAGATTTCAAATTATCTATATTGTCGGTAATATATTTTTGACCGGTTGCTCGGTGTTCCAAATCACTTTTTCTTCTTTCGTAATTATTTGAAATATCTATATATTCCTGATTTGCTTGTTCTTCCTGATTTCTTAATGCATCAATTTCCTGTTCAATTTTACTTAAAGTTTCATTTAAAGTTATACTTTCCGTCTCTATATCGGAAAGTTGTTGATCGATGTCCGCAATTTTTTCATTAACGGTATCTAGAATCTGTTGCTTTTCAATTTTTTCTTTTTGTAAATTTTCTATCTCGGTTGCTGTATCGGAAATATCTGCTTTTCTTTGTTTTATGGTTTCTTGCAAATTTTCTATTTGAGCACCAATTCTTATTTTTAAGTTATTATTATCTCTATCTTCAAAACTTATATTTAATTTAGTATCTTCTTTATTATCGATTTCTTTGCTTAAATTTTCCAATTCCTGTTTAGTTTTTTCTATTGTCTGTTGTATCTTTTTTATTTGTTCTTCAACAAGAACCGGTTTATCCGATACATTTTTTGCTCCGCCGGAAACAACTGCTTTCGAATATATTTTATCATTATTTATAAATATGCCGTCGGAAATAAATTTCCCGACATTTTCATATTCCGGCAAACAATTAAGCATTTTAAATAATTCTACGGCACTGTCCGTACTTTTTTGAACGACAATATCCTTCGGAATATTTTCAGATACCAAGAAAGATAATTTACACAAATTATTATCTAACAAATACTTTATCGCATCTTCTGCCTGCTGCATGGTATCACAAATAAGATAATCTATTTTATCGCCCAAAGCATTTGCAACAATATCTATTCTATCCAAATCCGGAGAAATGATTTCTCCTACACTATATTTAATATACCCTAAACTTTTTACGGCATTTATTGCCGCTTTTATAGGATTTTCGGCATCCATTTCTTTAATAGTACTTATTTTGGATTCCAATCCGGCGATTTCTTTATTATATTCAATTTCTTTATCTTTTAAAGATTCTATTTCCGTATCTATATTTAAAACTACCTGTTTACTTGCCTCAACTTTTGTTTCTATTTCTTTTAAAGAATTTTGAGCCTCTTGCAACTTTTGTTCAAAAGTTGCTATCTCCTGATTTGCGGGAGCAACATCATTATTTAATCTTTCTATATTTCTATCTATTGAAGATACAGTTGCACCTGCATCCGCTTGTTCTTGAATTATTGATGTTTTTGAATTTATAAGTGTGTTTCTTTTTTGATCAATATCGTCGAGTTTTGTTCTTGACTGATCTTCCTGTGTTTCTAAATCGGTAACTTGTTGTTTTATTGAATTATATTTTTCAAGTTTGGCTTCCGTTTCTTGTTTTAATTTTTCTACCTCAGCTTCTATACCATCATCTGCGGTATTTACATTTTTTAAATCTTCTTCATACTTCAATATCTTTGCTTGAGCATCTTCTATTTCTACTCTTAATCTGTCTTGTTCCTGAATTAAATCCGCATCTTTCTGTCTTAAATTCGCAATCTGTTGATCTGCCAATGCCGATTCTGTTTTTAAATCAGAATATTCGGAATTTAATGCAATATATTTTTCATTGTTTTCTGTTTGAGCAAGTCTTAAATCTTGTTGTTCCGCTTCAAGTTGATGCAGTGTAACATTTGTCGTTTCATACTCTCTTATCTTAGGTTCAACTTGAGCTTTTAATTTTTCTAATTCTTCATATCCTCTTGCCAAATTATTAACAACTTCAGCTATTTCATATTTAGCAAGATCTTCTTTATATTTTTTACACTGTTTTGCTTTTTTTGCTTGTTGATCCAACTGCTTTATTTGTCCTTCAAATATTTTTAAAGAGTCTTCCAATCTTGACAAATCGATTTCTATGTTTTTAAGTCTGTGTAAAGTATCTTCTCTTCTAACTTTATACTTTGCAACACCCGCTGCTTCCTCAAAAAATTCTCTTCTTGTTTCAGGATTTGCCATAACAAGTTCTTCAACTTTGTTCTGTTCTATAATGGAATATCCGCCAGTTCCGATACCTGTATCCAAAAATAAATCTATTATATCTTTAAGTCTGCATTGCGTTTTATTTATAAAATATTCACTTTCACCGCTTCTAAACAATTTTCTTGTTATTGCAACTTCGGAAAAATCTATAGGAATCATATTTTGTGAATTATCAAATACCAATGTTACTTCGGCCATACCTGCGGCAGATCTGGTTTTTGTTCCGCCGAAAATAACATCCTGCATTGCTTTGGTTCTCATTGATTTTGTTCTTTTTTCGCCGAGACACCAACGGATAGAATCGGATATATTTGACTTACCGCATCCGTTAGGTCCTATGATAGCAGACACTCCCTTTTCAAAAGTTAAAACAGTTTTGTCCGCAAAAGATTTAAAACCGCAAAGCTCCAATTTTTTTAAATACATTATTTATTTTCCCGAATTTGTTTTATCTGTTGGTAACATCTTGAAGATATTGCATCATAATCATAGAGCCGTCTTATTACAAGTAATAAAACAACCGCCGAAAATGATGCAATTATCTTAACAAGAGTATTATTATAATAGGTTTGCTATTTTTCCTCAAAGATTAAGAAACTTTGCACTTTCTTATATCTGAAAGTTTTACAACTTTTCCATCGCTTCCAACTATTCTTGCTGCAATTGTTACATTTCCTGATTTGAAATAATTCCAATCAAACCACCAATATCCTGAAGCAAATCTGCATGGTAACCATTCACCTGAATTAAAAGATACTTCAACATAACCGTCTGTTGATGCACCGATTCTTAATACATAATTATTACCTGCAATTGTTTCATTTTCAACAGGATAATCAACTATAACATATGAATTCTTCTTAGCTTCCAAGTCTTTGCTCTTTGCAGAAGAATTTACTTTTTTTGTTGAAGCTGTCTTAGAACTTGAACTTTTTTTCTTTGCAACAACTTTCTTTTTTGCAACAGGTTTTACTGCTGATGCACTTTCTGCTTTTACAACTTTTTTTACTTTTTTTGTGGCCATTTTACTACACTCCTAAATAAATTTATTTTCTCAAAACTGTATTTGCATTTATTAACATTTATTGATTTTACAAAAATTGCAACATTAAAATCAATATCAAAGAAAGTGTTAGCAAAAAATTTATTCATTTGCAATATTTCAATTTAATTTAGTATAATTAACGAAGTTCAAAGGTGGCCGATGTTGGTCACCTTTAGTTTTTATAGGGAGATTTATGAATATACCTGAACAAATAGAAAAAATTATTTTGCCTTTAGCGGAAAAAGAAAATGTTGAAATCGTTGATATTGAATATGTAAGAGAAAACGGTGAAAACATATTGAGAATTTATATTGATAGTCCGGAAGGTGTAAACCTTGATTTATGCACTAAAATGAGTCATATTTTCGGAAATGAAATTGATAAGGATGATCCGATAAAGGATCATTACATTTTAGAAATATCATCTCCCGGAATAGACAGAATTTTGAAGAAAGAAAAAGACTTTTTGAGATTTAAAGGTTTTCGCATAAAAGTTACAACAGCAAAAGCAATAAACAACCAAAAACATTTTAAAGGTCAGTTGGTTGCCGTTGCAAATAATAAAATAGTTATTGATGATTTAACAAACGGAATTGTAGAAATAGAAATACTAAATATAGTAAGAGCACAAGTAGATTCAGAAAATTAATGGAGGAAGTATGTCTAGTGAACTTATAAATGCACTCGAAACAATACAAAAAGAGAAGAAAATTTCAAAAGAGGAAATTTTACATGTTATAGAAAATGCTTTGGTATCCGCATACAAGAAGCATGTCGGAAAAGCTGTAAATGTAGAAGCTAAAGTTAATCCTGAAACCGGAGCAATGTCGGCATGTGTAATAAAAAAAGTTGTTGAAGAAGTTTCCAATCCTTTATTGGAAGTAAGTCTTCAAGATGCAAAAAAGCTTTCCAAATCAGTAAAAATCGATGAAGAAATAAAAATTCCTTTAGACACTGATGACTTTTCAAGAATTGCTGCACAAACAGCAAAACAAGTTATCGTACAGAAAATAAGAGAATCGGAAAGAGATTCTTTGTATGAAGAAATGAAAGGCAAAATAGGAGAAATGATAAACGGTTCTATTTATAAAATAGCAAACAGAAATATAATAGTTGATTTAGGCAGAACAGAAGCTATTCTCCCTGTATCCGAGCAAGCACCTAAAGAAACTTTTTCAGTAGGACAACATATTAGAGCATTGATAATAAAAGCCGAAAAAAATGCAAAAGGACCAAATATAGTTTTATCGAGAACCCATCCTGATTTAGTTAAAGTATTATTTGAACTTGAAGTCCCCGAGATATATGAGAAAGTTGTAGATATAGTAAATATAGTAAGAGAACCGGGCTTAAGAACAAAAATCTCGGTTGTTTCTCATAATTCAAAAGTGGATCCGGTTGGAGCATGTGTAGGTGTAAAAGGTGCAAGAATAAAACCTATAATAGATGAACTTAGAGGCGAAAGAATAGACTTGATACCTTTTTCAAATGATCCTGTTAAATACATCACGGCAGCTCTTTCACCCGCAAAAGTTTTGACCGTTGCAATTATTTCAGAAGAAGAAAAGAAAGCTGAAGTTATTGTTGCAAACGATATGTTATCTTTGGCAATAGGAAAATCCGGACACAATGTAAGACTTGCCGCAAGACTTACCGGTTGGCATATAGATGTAAAATCCGAAGAACAAAAGAAACAAGAAACAGAACAAAAACTTGCCAACAAGACTTCTGCATTGGAACAATTGAAAGGTATAAGTGATAAAACCATAGAATTATTGGTTCAAGCGGGATTTACAAATATAAATAAAATAGCTGAATTAAAAACTGAAGACTTAACAACTTTGCCGGGAATAGGTGAAAAAACAGCGGAAAAGATTATTGAAGCCGCAAAAGAAGCAACTAAGTAGTTTTTTTGAAGATTTTAGAAGAAGGAGTTGATGATTAAATGGCCACAACAACAAAAAAAATAACAAAAAAAGAAAACACAGAAGAAACAAAAATAAAAAAAGTAAAGAAAACGGCAACTGCTAATAGCGGCTTAAAAACAACCGCAAAGAAAACAAAAGTTTCCGGTTCCGCAACTGTGTCTAAAACAGAAAAAAAAGCTCCAAAAACTTCTAAAACCAAAGAAAAGACGGAAAAGAAAACAACTCATAAAACAAAAACCGCAACTTCAGATACAAAAAAAACTTCTTCCGTAAAGAAAACTTCCGGTACAAAAAAAGCCAATGCCGTAAAAAAAGTTACGGATACAAAAAAGACAGAAGAGCAAAATGAAAAAGAGAAACAGCAAAAAATACTAGAAGAACAAAAAAGAATTGAAGAAGCAAAAAAGAAAGCGGCAGAAGAAGAAGCTGCAAGAAAAAGAATCGAAGAAGAAAATGCGAGAAGAAAGGCTGCCGAGGAAGAAGCAAAGAGAAAAGCAGCAGAAGAGGAAGCAAGAAAGAAGGCCGCTGAAGAAGAGGCAAAGAAACCGAAATTACCTTCGATAACAATAAACGAACTTATAACAGTAAAAGACCTTGCCGAAAAAATGAATTTAAAAGTCGGAGACATTTTGAGGAAATTGATGGCATTGGGAACTCTTGCCACAATCAATCAAAGATTAGATACCGATACAGCAATTTTACTTGCAAACGAATTCGGATTTGATGCAAAGCTATCTTCTTTATATGAAGAAGAAAATATTAAAGAAGATTCTACCGAAGATGATAAAGCAAATCTTCAACCGAGATCGCCGATTGTAACTATCATGGGACATGTTGACCATGGCAAAACCTCTTTACTTGATGCAATAAGACACAGTAATGTTATTGCCGGTGAAGCAGGCGGAATAACTCAGCATATAGGAGCTTACAGAGTAAAAACTTCTACCGGAGAAATAACTTTTTTGGATACACCTGGACATGAAGCTTTTACTGCAATGAGATCAAGAGGTGCACAAGCAACTGATATTGTTATTCTTGTTGTTTCTGCAGCAGATGGTGTTATGCCTCAAACAATCGAAGCAATAAACCATGCAAAAGCTGCAAATGTACCTATAATCGTTGCCGTAAACAAAATCGATTTACCTACGGCAAATCCTGAAAAAATAAGACAAGAAATAAGTAATTACGGATTACTTCCCGAAGAATGGGGCGGTGATACCATAATGGTTGATATATCCGCAAAACAAAAAATGAATATAGATTCTTTATTGGAATTGGTTCAACTTAAAGCGGAAATGATGGAATTAAAAGCCAATCCCAACAAACATGCCGAAGGTATTGTTATAGAAGCTAAGTTAGATCCGAAAAGAGGTGCGGTTGCTACCGTGCTTGTCCAAAGCGGAACTCTACATGTAGGAGATAATTTAGTCGTAGGAACAACTTTCGGTAAAGTAAGAGCCATGATTGATGAATACGGAAAAAGATTCGATAAGGCAATACCAAGTATGCCTGTTGAGATATTGGGTTTAAA
>CACWKJ010000045.1 GCA_902761395.1 uncultured Elusimicrobium sp.
ATAATCTTTAGCTATTAAGGGTGTCTCCGTAGCTCAATTGGATAGAGCAACTGCCTTCTAAGCAGTAGGTTACGTGTTCAACTCACGTCGGAGACGCTCAATGTTTTTTAGCTTGTAGCATTATTATAAATCGTTGGTGGATGTAGCTCAGCTGGTTAGAGCGTCGCTCTGTGGAAGCGAAGGTCGTGGGTTCGAATCCCATTATCCACCCGTTAGTATATCATGCGAACTTTATAAATAAATTATAAAACAGTTGATTTAATATTAAATCAACTGTTTTTTTTGTCGAAATACTATTAAAATATTTAAAATTATTATTGATTTTTGTATAACAAATAATGTAGAACATAAATTAACTTAATAAATATTCGAAAACATATAAACTACGGTTAATAATTAAAAGGAGAATTTATATATGAAGAAAATAATCGGATTGATTTTGGGTGTCATTTGTGTATCAAGTTTTGCTTTTTTTTATTTCTCTCAAAAAAACGATAAAATAAGTTTGGAAATTTCTCAGCCGGAGATAACAAAAATATCTTTGGATGAAGATAATAACAGTGTTTTATCCAACCCCGATAAGGTGTATATATACAATATACCGAACGACGATATTTTTCTTCAAAGAGGGGATAATGTCTCCGATTACATAACCGTAAGTCCCGATTTAAGGGGAAAATGGATTTTGGAAAACGATAAACCCGACTTTTTAAAAATAGTTTTTACACCGGAAAAAGATTGGCTTGCAGATAAAAAATATAAAGTTTCAATAAACAAAAAAATATTTAAAAATCCGAAAAAAATAAAAAATTTAAATTTAAGTTTTTCCACAAAGCCCAATAATGTTAATATAGAAGATTTTAGTTTATGGCACAGTGAAAAAGATTTGTCTTTATTCGGCATAAAAGCTGTATTAAAATTTGATTTTCCCGTTGAAGAACCGGAAATTGTGTTAAGTTATAATAAGAAAGAAGTAAAACCGAAAATTACTTTCGACCAATATAAAAGATATTGCTTTATAAATTATGAACCGATACAATTGCTCGACACTAAACAAACTGCGGAATTAAAAGTTCTTGATAAGAAAAAAGAGTTGGTAATTCCTGAAATGAGTGAGTTCTTTAAATTGAACGAAATAACAACGGATATTGTCGGAAAAGATGAAAATGCCGCACAGGCAATAATTATGGAATTCAGTGATTTTGTTTCCGCCGAAGAAGTGGAAAAAAATGTTGAAGTATATTTGTTGCCCGGTAATATCAATTGGAACGAAAAAACTTTAAAGTATGCCGAAGATTCTTTGAAGAAATCCGAAAAAATTACAGTAAAAGCTATGCCGCAGGATGCCGCGGGAACGATAGTTGCTCTTAAATATAATAAGCCTTTGTATAACAGATATTTATATATCAAATTAAAAAATACCGTAAAGAGCAAAAGCAATTACAATTTAAAAGAAACTAAAGCTTATATAGAACCGATAAAAAATTATGAAACGGAGTTAAAGTTTATCGGTTACGGTAATGTTTTGGCTGCTTCCGGAGATAAAAACTTAACTATATATTCCAGATTGTTGGATAGTGTTGAAGTAACGGTTTCAAGAATTTTTCCTGACAGACTAAACTTGTTTGTTTCTCAAAATTTTTACAGAACAAACAGTTTTTACGGCTATTATAATAATGATGATTATGCAAGCGATTACGGTTATTACTACGATCCGGGAATTCAAGATAAAGATATTGCCGAAGTGTTTACCGAAAGAATAAGACTTGTAAGCAGTCCAAATGTGAATTATTCATCAATAGATTTAAGTAAATATATAAATAACGGTAAACTCGGCTTGTTCAATGTTGAAATATACGGTAACGGAATTAAACGTAAAAAATTTATTTTAATTTCCGATATAGGAATAATCTATAAAAAGGATGTTGATAACAGAATAAAAGTTTTTTGTGTTTCTGTTTCATCCGGTTTGCCTTTGGACGGTGCAAGAGTTTGTCTGCTTGCAAGAAACGGAACAGAACTTGTTGTTAAAAATACCGATTCCAACGGTACTTGCGAATTTGAAGATATTTCGGCTTTTGTTAACGAAAAAGATCCTGAAGCCATAGTTGTAAGAGGTAACAATGATGTTGCCTTTATTCCTATAGACAGAGGTGCCAGAGATATCGTATATTCAAAATACGATACAAGCGGAAGATCTGTAAGAGATATGAGATATAAACAGGCGGATTCTTATATTTTTACCGACAGGGGAATTTATAAACCGGGTGAAAAAGTAAAGTTTTCCGTAATTTTAATGAATGAAAATAAAACTGCTCTTAAAGGCTTTCCGATAAAAATTGAAATTGAAGATTGTGACGGCAGAACGGTATTTAATAAAACAATTTCTTCATCATCCGACGGATTCAATGAATCCGAATTCCAATCACAAACTACATCAAAAACAGGAACTTACAGAATAAATGTTTATAACGCCTCCTCGAAAAAAGGTGATTATTACTCGAAATTTCTTTCAAGTTGCGAATTTAAAATAGAAGAATTTAAAGAAGATAAGTTAAAGATACAAACCTCTGTTGAGGGCGGTTCGCATAAAGGTTGGCAATCTTTTGAAGGCCTTTCCGGTAAAGTAAATCTTCAAAACCTTTACGGCATTCCCGCACAGGGGAACGAAGTAAAAGCATCCGTATCTTTATACCCGTACAAATTTCATTTTGAAGAATATAAAGATTTTACATTTTCGGATATTTCTTTAGATAATAAAGTAAAAATAAAACCCGTTCAAGATAACCTTGAAACAAAGAAAACATCTTCGACAGGTGAAGTTTCTTACGATTTTTCTTTTTCGAAATATGAAGCGGGAACTTACAGATTATTGTTTTGTGCTGAAGGATTTGAACGTGAAAGCGGTTCAAGTGTAAAATCAGCTTCGCAGCAGTTAATTTCTCCGAATAAATATATTGTAGGATACAAAACATTAAGTGACCTTAACTTTATAGATAAAAATGCAAAAACGGTTATTAAATTTATTGCCGTTGATAATGATTTGAAAAAGATAAGTTTGAATAAACTTAAATTAAAAACTTACAACCTTCAATATGTATCAGTTCCCGTAAAAGAGTATAACGGCAGATACAAATATCATTCCGTAAAACAGGAAAAAGAAGTTTCAAGCAAAAATTTTGCCATATCCGAAAATTCTACCGATTTCAGTATTGATACATCTGTTTCCGGAAACTACAAAATTGAAATTATTGATGAAAACGGAACAATTCTTTTAAGTATGGAATATGTTGTTGCAGGTAATTCGAATCTTGGTTCTCAATTGGAAAAAAATTCTGAATTGTTTATAAATTTACGTAACGATAACATAAAACGCGGCGGGGAATTGGAATTTAATGTTACCGCTCCTTTTACCGGAGTAGGATTAATTACAATCGAAAAAGATAAAGTTTATGCTTATAAATGGTTTAATATGGATACAAACAGCAAACTTTGCAAAATAACCGTTCCGGAAAACATTGATGACGGAGCATACTTAAATGTTTCTGTTTTGAAATCCAAAAATTCAAAAGAAGTATTTTTAAATCCTCACAGTTACGCTTTAAAATATTTTAAAATCGCATCAGATACGAAAAAAGAAGTAAAGCCGAAAATAACAGTCCCGGAACTTGTAAAACCGGGTTCCGAGCTTAAAATAGAATATTCAACATCGGAACCTGCCAGAATTATTCTTTACGGAGTTGATGAAGGAATATTGCAGGTAGCAAAATATAAAACTCCCGATCCTTTATCTTATTTCTTCAGAAAACCGGCACTTGATGTAACTTCGTACCAAACATTGGATTTGTTCTTACCTGAATTTTCCGTAATAAAGGAAGTTTACGGTATCGGCGGCGGTACGGGATTTGATTCCGAAGCGGAAGCTCTTTTAAATGCCGGACTTAATCCCTTTAAAAGACAATCGTTGGCTCCGGTAGTTTTCTGGTCGGGAATAATTGACAGTGATAAAACACCTAAAAAATATACGTATAATGTTCCGGATTATTTTAACGGACGTTTAAAAATTATGTGTGTTGCCGTAGGTAAAAAGACTTCTTTCGGCAGCAGCGAGAAATCCGTTATTGTAAGAGCTCCGATAGTTTTGTCGGCGGGAGCACCTGTTGTCGCGGCTCCTTCGGACGTTTTTGATGTTACGTTAAAAATTACAAACAGTAAAGAAGATTCCAAAGCCGGCGATTTTGAAGCTGTAATTTCTGTTTCGGATAATTTGGAAGTGTCGGGAGATAAAACAAAAACTGTTCATGTAGAATACGGTAAAGAAGATACTTTGACCTTTAAAGTTAAAGCGCTTGATAAGTTGGGAAATGCGGAAATTAAGTTTAATGTTACAGATAAACTTTCGGACGGTAAAGCAAAAATAACTTCCGCATTAAGTATTCGTCCTGCAAGTGTTTATGCAACGGATGTTACCGTAGGTGAAAGTAAAACCGAAAATTTCGAAGTTAAAAACTTTACAAATGTTGACACTTATAACGAATTTTACGATAAAAATATTGTTGTATCAAACAGTCCTTTGGTTGTAGCTTTCGGGTTGGAAAAATATTTGGAAAAATTCCCTCACGGATGTACGGAACAGCTTACAAGTCAAACTTATTCTTCTATAGCTTTATACGGACTTACGGAAGAAAACAGAACAATATTTAAACGTTACATTGAAAAGTTAGCTCCGAGACAAAGAGTTGACGGCGGTTTTTCTCCGTGGCCCGATTATGAAGGAGTCAGTGATTATGTTTCGTTGTATGTATTGCAATTCCTTACCGATGCACAAAGTTTGGGATATGAAGTTCCCGGTGTAATGTTGAAGAAATTGTTGGATTGGGCAAGGAATTTTATTAAAGAGCCTAACGATAAATATGAAGCGGATATGCAGGCCGAAGCGCTTTATCTTTTGGCAAGAAACGCTATAGTTTTAACGGGACAAATATCCAAGTTGGAAGATTATTTTGATAATAATGTTAAAAATTGGGCGGGAACAATATCGGGAGCATACATTGCTTCTACTTACAGATTGTTACAGAACGAAGATAAGGCACAGGATATAATAAAGAAATTTAAAGTTAAAGCCGAGAAAAATGATAATCAGGTTTATTCCGATTATGATTCCGACTTTGTGAGAAATTTAACATATGTTTATCTTGTATCAAAACATTTCCCGGAAATGTTAAATAATCCTGAGATTGCAAAGATAATACAAAATGCCATGGATAACATTGTGAACAAAAATTATAATACTTTAAGTTCCGCAAAGACTGTTCTGGCGGTTGCCGCTTATTCAACAGCTAATAAAGATAAAGATGATAATATAGAAATTTTCATTGACGGACAAAAGACTGAAAGAACACAAAACAAACTCGGATTTATGCAGGCGGCAATTCCGGCCAAAGCAAAGAATATAAGTGTGAAATCAAATACCACAGGTTCACTCGGATTGTTTTATGCAATAACACAACAGGGTTTTTTTAAAGATAAGAAACAAAACATATCAAAAGGTTTGCAAATTGATAAAAAATATTTTGATAAAGACGGAAACGAAACCAACCTTGTTAGAGTAGGGGACGAAATCAAAGTTAAAATTACCATCAAAACAACAGACAAAAAATATGTATCAAATATGGTTGTAACGGACTTGTTACCCGGCGGATTAAGTATTGTCCCCGGAAGTTTAAACGGTACATTTGACAGTTTTGATATCAGAGAAGACAGATTATTAATTTATACATCCGTCGGTTCGGAACCCAAAGAGTTTTCTTATGAAGCAAAAGCTGTTGCTTCGGGAAGTTTTGTTTTGCCTGCGGTTGAAGCTTGTCATTTGTACGATTTAAACAGATATGCCGTTTCAAGCGAATCCGTATTTAAAGTAAATCCGCGCAAGTAGAAAACTGATTGATTTTAAGATTTGCTATGTTAAACTTTTTTAAAAAATATGCCAAAAATATTATTGCTTTTATAATAATATGTTCGGTAATTGTTTTAATAATAAGATTTTTCCCGAGACCGAAAATCTTAAATGATTATACTTTTTCAAAATCATTTTTCTCGCGTGACGGGAAACTTTTACGTGTTACCGTTTCTTATGATGACAAATACAGGGTTTTTTATCCGTTAAACGAAATACCCGAACAAATTCAACAAGCGGTTTTGCTGTATGAAGATAAGAATTTTTATTTTCATATCGGTATAAATCCCATTTCTCTTTTAAGAGCAATAAAGACTACTTTTATATCAAAAAACGGAAAACAGGGTGCATCTACAATTACAATGCAAACCGTAAGAATCCTGTACAATTTAAATACCAAGACCGTTGTGGGAAAGCTTAAACAGATATTTTTGGCTTTATGGCTTGAAATGAGATATTCCAAAAAAGATATTTTGGAAGCATATTTCAACATAGCACCTTACGGTTATAATATTGAAGGTATAGGTGCCGCCTCTTTGATTTATTTTAATAAAAGGTTAAAAGATTTGGAGTTGCATGAACAACTTACGCTTGCCGTTATTCCGCAAAATCCGAATATCAGAAGACCGTCCTTAAAAACCGGATTTGAAAAAATGAAAGTTGCAAGAAAAATATTGTACGACAAATGGAAAAAGAAATACCCTCAATCAAAAAACAAAGAGCATTTTTTTGATATGCCGATGGATATAAAAAGTCCCAAAGAACTTCCGTTTTATGTTCCGCATGTTGTAAATTATTTGAACTCAAAAATAAATAAAAACGAAATTTATACAACTATAGATTTAAAACTTCAAATGTTGTTTGAACAATATATAAAAAAATATATAGACAGAAACAGTTCGTTGGGTATAAAAAATGCTTCCGTATTGTTAGTGAACACAAAAACAATGCAGGCGGAAGTTGCCGTTGGATCTGCCGATTTTTTTAATAACGATATTTTGGGACAAATCGACGGGGTAAGAGCCAAAAGAATGGCCGGTTCCGTATTAAAAACTTTTATTTACGGTTTGGCTTTGGAGAACGGACTTATTTGTCCGACAACATTATTAAAAGATACATTTCATTATTTTTCCATTTATGCACCGGAAAACTCGGACAGACAATTTGCGGGACCTGTTTTTGCGCAGGATGCTTTGGTTAACAGCAGAAACATTCCTGCAATAAAACTTTTGCAGGATATCGGTATAGAAACTTTTTTAAATCTTCTTAAAACCGCCGGTATAACAAAACTTAAATCCGCCGAACATTACGGTGTAAGTGCCGCGATAGGAACTATAGATGTTTCCGTTGAAGAAGTTGCGAAATTATATTCTTCTTTATTGAACGGGGGAAAAACGGAAGAAATAAAATATGTCATGGATGACAAAAAAGAATCCGATACGGAAAGTGATAAAACAATATTTTCAAAAGAAACGGCATTTATTTTGTTTGATATGTTGTCACACAATCCCGCTCCGCAAAATTTTAATATAAAAGATAAATACGGTAACAACATAAAAGTCGCATGGAAAACAGGAACATCTTATTGCTTTAAAGATGCTTGGGCGGCCGGAGCATTCGGCGATTATGTTTTGGTTGTTTGGGTCGGCAATTTTTCCGGAGAAAGTAATTCCAATTTCTGGGGAAGGACTGCAGCCGGAAATTGAACTTATAAGAACAGTTGTACTTAATAAAAAAGATCAAAATTTTTTTTCTCCTGATATGAAAGATTTAAACATAAAAAAAATACAGGTTTGTTCCGTTAGCGGAGCTATTGCAAACAAATTCTGTCCGAAGAAAACAGATTGCTATTTTATACCGGAAACATCTCCTATAAACTTATGTGATATTCACAGAAATATTTTGATAGATAACAAAACAGGTTTAAGAACAAATGTTGAAGTTAAAGGAAAAACTCATTATGAAGTGTATGAGTTTTGGCCGTCGGATATTTTAAGTTTGTTTGAAAAGGCGGGTATA
>CACWKJ010000046.1 GCA_902761395.1 uncultured Elusimicrobium sp.
GAATTAGGAATTACTCTTACTTTAATAATCATTACTTTTACCTCTCTACTTATTACTTATTATATATTAAAGTTCTTCTGCTCTTTGTTTAGCTTTTTCAATAGCAGAAAAAACTACTTGTTTAAAATCGCTGTTTAAAAATTCTTCCATAGCTTTTTCGGTTGTTCCTCCCGGAGAAGTAACATTCTTTCTTAAAACGGTATCATCAAGTCCGCTTTCGATAAGCATTTTTCCGGAACCGAATATTGTTTGATAAACCAATTCTTTGGCCATATCGGAAGGAATACCTAAATTTTCGGCAGCCTGTCTCATAACTTCGGAGAAATAAAATACATAAGCAGGTCCCGAACCGGAAACAGCGGTGATTGCATTTATTAATTTTTCTTTTACAACAACAACTCTTCCGATAACGGAGAACAAGTCCGCTATATCGTTAATATTTTCTTTTGTTGCGTTTTTCCCGCCGCAAACAGCCATAGCACCTTTTCCTACAAGTGCCGGAGTGTTAGGCATAACTCTTATAAGAACGGTTTTCTTTGAAAGATATTTTTCTACAAATTCCGTCGTTATACCGGCAGCAATTGTAACAACCATTTTAGCTTTCCCGATTTGTTTGCCGTATTCTTCCAATACATTTTTAAAAGTTTGCGGTTTTATAGTTAAAAAAACTATATCAGCTTTATTTAAAGCTTCACTTTTATCTTGTTGAGCGGATACCGCATATTTCTGAGCCATATATTGTAATCTGTCTCTTGAAATATCGTTACAAACAATGTTTGAAGCTTTTACTATATCATATTTTACAAATCCCGATATTATGGCTTCAGCCATATTACCCGAACCGATAAAAACGACCTTTTTGTCGTAAAACTTTTTACTTATCATAATTTCTCTCCCCGAATATGGCTGTTCCTACTCTTACCATATTCGAACCTTCTTGTATTGCAATTTCAAAATCATCGGACATTCCCATTGATAGAATATTGAAATTGGCATCTTTTTTCGTATTTTTTATATTTTCAAATACTTCATAAGCTAATTTAAAATATGGTCTAACCAACTCTTTATCATCAAAAAAAGGTGCTATTGTCATTATTCCGCAAACAGAAATATTCGGACAATTTAAAGCACAATAATCGTATATTTCGTAAACTTTTTCTTTTGATGCACCATACTTTGTTTCTTCGGTTGAAACTTTAAATTCAATTAAACATTTTTGAACTTTGTTTATATCTTTCGCATGTCTGTTTATATCTTTTGCCAAATCTATGCTGTCCAAAGACTGTATCAAATCAAAATTTAATACCGCTTTCTTGGCCTTATTTGACTGCAAATGTCCTATAAAATGTTTATTTATACCGTTTAAACTGTTAGAAAGAACTTCGAATTTAGGTAATGCTTCCTGTATTTTACTTTCGGCAATATCTAAAATTCCCGTATCTATAGCCTGTTTAGCACATTCCGCAGAAAAAGTCTTAGTAACGGCAAGTAATGTTATCTTCCTGCCGTTTGATGCTTTTTCTATTCTATTTTTTATATCATTAATATTTTCAGCTATAGTATTCACAATTTATCTGTGTATTATACCATATTTTGTGGCAGTTGTTAATAATATTACTAAATATCTACCCTTTTATATAATATTTTTGTATAATATCGGAATGAACTTATCTACGGATATCAAATACATCAAAGGTATAGGTCCTAAAAGAGCTTTGGCATTATCAAAACTTTCTATAAATAATGTTGAAGATCTTATAACTTTTTTCCCGAGAACATACCAAGACAGGACCGTAATAACGAAAATATCAAATATACTTTTCAGTCAGCATTATTGCATATTCGGTAAAATTGTAAACACTTACACAAAAAAGTTATCTATGAACTTATCCGTATTTTCCGCAGAAATAGATGACGGTTCCGGTACCATTACCGCAAATTTTTTCAGGAAAGTTAACCCTTACTCAAAATTTGATATCTTTGCAACAATAAAAAACTCTTTCAAACCAAATTCTTTTGTTTATATATATGGTATATGTGAACTGAAGTTCGGACAAAAACAAGTTTCGGTTGAAGATTACGAAACAGTAGAAAACAAAGATTCCGTCAGTGAACAGTTTAATAAACTTGTTCCCGTTTACGATTTAACGGCGGGAATAACACAAAAAACAATTTTATCGGCACTAAAACTTGTTTTAAACGATATGGCAAACATTTATCCCGATATAATATCAACCAACGATAAATACAAAACAAAACTTATGCCTATAAGTCAGGCAATAAAAGCAATACATTTCCCGAAAACATTGCAAGAAGCGGAACTTGCAAGGCAATCTTTTGCTTTACAGGAATTTTTGTTATTACAGATAGTTCTCAGCAAAGCTAAACAAAAAAACACGATAAAACAAAAAACAAGCAAATATAAAATAACAAAAGAATTGTTGACTCCCTTTAAAAATCGTCTTAAATTTGAATTTACAAAAGCACAAAAGAAAGCAATAAACGAAATTTTCAATGATATGATGAGCAAAAAAGCAATGAACAGAATGCTTATGGGTGATGTCGGTTCCGGTAAAACCGTCGTTGCTTTAAGTGCAATTCTTCTGGCCGTAGAAAACGGATATCAAGCCGCTATAGTTGCACCTACGGAAATTCTTGCAGAACAACATTACCTTACATTTAAAAATATGCTTGAAGGTTTAAATGTTAATATTGAACTTGTTACTTCTTCAAACTTAAAAACAAAAAAGAAACAAACGGAAATTTTACCTTTAATAGAAAACGGAACTACAAACATTATTGTAGGTACACATTCGGTAATGCAGGAAAGAGTTAAATTTAAAAATTTAAGTTTAGTTATTATAGACGAGCAACACAGGTTTGGAGTTTTACAAAAAGCTTCGGCTCTTGCAAAAGGTAACAACCCCGATGTGCTTATGATGACAGCTACACCTATACCAAGAGGCCTTGCAATGACAATATACGGCGAAATGGCAGTAAGTGTACTTGACGAATTGCCGCCGAACAGAACACCTGTACAAACTTATTGTTTATCGGAAAATATTGCTTACGATTATGCTTTGGAAGAAATAGAAAAAGGCAACCAAATATATATAGTTTATCCCCTTGTAGACGAATCGGATAAAATCGAACTAAAATCCGCAACGCAAGAAGCGGAAAAATTGTCGCAAACGGTTTTCAAGAACAATAAAGTTGCATTACTGCACGGTAAGATGAAACCGAAAGAAAAAAATGATGTAATGCTGAAATTTAAAAATAAAGAATTTGATATTTTGATATCGACAACGGTTATTGAAGTAGGTATAGATGTGCCAAATGCAACAATGATAATAATACAACATGCAGACAGATACGGACTTGCGACACTGCACCAATTAAGAGGAAGAGTGGGCAGAGGACAAAAGAAATCTTATTGTATACTTGTTTCAAGTGCGAAAGGTCAAACAGCAAAACAAAGATTGCAAATAATGACAACAACCACCGACGGTTTTAAAATAGCTTCCGAAGATTTAAAAATGAGAGGTCCGGGAGAATTTACGGGTACTTTACAACACGGTTTTCCCGAATTTAAAGCGGGCGATATAATAAAAGATGTAAAACTTATTGAATATGCAAAACAAGTTGCCGTTGATATTATCGCTGATGACCCGGAACTTATCGCTCCGGAACACACAAACATAAACCATTTAATTAACACAAAATATTCTCAACTTTCAAAAATTATTCAAGTCGGATAAAGTTTTATAAACTAATACACTCTATATCTTGAAGTTTGTCGTACTCATCGAGAGACTTTAAATATGCAATAACTTTTTCCATATTTGTAAGCAAAGAACAACCGCACTTAATTGCTGCTTTTCTTATGGTCGCATTTTCTTTTCTTTCGGATATATCAAATGTTTTATGAATATTTATTACAAAATCAACTTTACCGTCTTTTATAATATCTATGGCTTTGGGGTTTTCCGTCCAGTTAACCATGTGAACATTATATCCCCTTGCTTTTAAATAGTTTGCTGTTCCCGTTGTTGCATATACCGGAACATTTAACTTATATAAGTTTTCCACAACTTCCATGAATTTTATTTTATCTCTTTCTCTGCCGGAACTTACAAGAATACCTTTAACCGGTTTTTTTATTTGTGTTGCTTCAAGCGACAATATCATTGCCTGATTAAAATCTTTACCTAAACATCCCACTTCACCCGTTGAACCCATTTCCACTCCTGTTACAGGGTCTGCACCGTCGAGTCTCTGATAACTGAACATAGATGCTTTCATTCCCACAAAAGGAATTTCGCTTTCATCTATCATTATTTTACTTATCTTTTCGTTATTCATAACTTTGCAGGATATTTCCGCAAGGTTTTTACCCGAAACTTTTGAAATAAAAGGGAACGACCTTGATGCTCTTGAATTACATTCTATAACTTTAACATCGTTATCTTTTGCAATAAACTGAATATTAAACGGTCCGTTAAGATTTAAACCTTTTGCAATTTTTCTGACGATATCTTTTATCGTGTTAACTGTTTTTACATAAAGTTTTTCCGGAGGAAATACGAGCGTTGCATCACCTGAATGAATACCCGCATTTTCAACATGTTCGCTTACCAACGAAATTATTACTTCCCCGTTTTTGGCAACACCGTCACATTCAACTTCTTTAGCATCAAGAATAAACTTTGAAATTACTACAGGGTAATCGTCCGACTCTTTTCATCTCCGGCAACATTCATAAGTGTTCCCGACAACACAAAACTCGGTCTTATAAGAACAGGGTATCCTACTCTGTTAATAAACTCATCTATTTCTTTTCTTGATGTTGCCGATATCCATTCCGGTTGATCTATACCCATTTTATCGAGCAGTGCGGAAAATTTGTTCCTGTCTTCCGCCATATCTACGGTTTTTGCACTATGTCCCAAAATTTTAACTTTAGCATCATTTAACGACGGTATAAGGTTGTTGGGATTTTGTCCGCCCATACAAGCTATAACTCCTTTCGGTTTTTCTATATCTACAATATCCAACACTCGTTCAAAAGAAAGTTCTTCAAAATACAATCTGTTGGAAGTTGAAAAGTCCGTCGATACTGTTTCAGGATTACAATTGATAATTATACTGTCTGCTCTTTTTGTTTTGAAATATTTGCTTGTCATTACCGAACACCAATCGAATTCGCAGCTGCTGCCGATTCTGTAACTCCCGCTGCCAAGAGTTATAATACCGGAATTTTTCTTTGTTAATTCTATATCGTTATGTGTTCCGTCATAAGATAAGTATAAATAGTTTGAACTCGTAGGATATTCGGCGGATGTTGTATCTATCTGTTTTACTACGGGAACTATATTTAATTTCTTTCTTAGTTTTCTTATTTCAAGTGAAAGTTTTTTAATTTCTTTCTGTGTATGCTTTTTGTTAGGTTCTTTTACAGTAAGGAAAAATTTAACTAACTGATAGTCGGAAAAACCGAGTTTTTTTAAATTTCTTATATACTCTTTACCTAAGTTGTTAAATGTATCGTAAACTGTTTTTGTTTTACTCTTTCTTATTAACTCAACAAGCTCGTTTTCCGTATCGGCAAGATGTTTTACATGTGCCAAAAACCATTTTGAAATTTTTGACAGATCGGAAATTTTGTCTATGGAATAACCTCTTTTAAATGCTTCATATATTGCAAACAATCTTAAATTTGTAGGGTTGGCTATTTCGTATTCAAGTTCTTTTTTAGTTGCATTTTTAAATATGCCTGTTGTTATACCTTCATCGTTTTCATTAACCATTCTTATGGCTTTTTGTGTTATTTCACAAAAGTTCCTTCCGATAGCCATAACTTCACCGACGGATTTCATTTGTGTTCCCAAAAGTTTTGAAACACCGGTAAACTTTGTTAAGTCCCATCTCGGTACTTTCAATGTCACATAATCCAACGACGGCTCATAAAATGCCGACGTTGTTTGTGTTACCGGGTTTTTAAGTTCAAGCAAATTAAATCCGGATACAACTTTTGCGGCAATGTATGCTATAGGATAACCTGTGGCTTTTGATGCAAGTGCCGACGATCTTGAAAGTCTTGCATTTATTTCTATTACATAAAATTCTTTTGTGTAAGGGCTTAATGCAAACTGAACATTACATTCTCCTATTACACCTATATTATGAACAATTTTTATTGCGGTATCTCTTAACATATTGTTTTCTATATTATCTATCGTTTGGCACGGAGCAACAACTATTGAATCGCCGGTATGTATTCCCATCGGATCAAAATTTTCCATATTACAAATGGTTATACAATTTCCCTGCCTGTCTCTCATTACTTCATATTCTATTTCTTTCCAACCGTATAATGATTTTTCTATTAAAATTTGAGGAACACTCATCAATGCCGCAGATGCGAGTTGTTCAAGTTTTTCTTTGTTTTCCGCAAGTCCGCTGCCGAGTCCACCCAAAGCAAATGCCGATCTTGTTATTACCGGATATCCTATTTCTTCTGCAACTTTTAATGCTTCTTTAACGGTGGATACCGCTTTACTTGCAGGAATAGGAACATTTATTTCTTTCATTTTTGCGGCAAACAAATCTCTGTTTTCAGACATTTCAAGAGAATTTACGGATGTTCCCAAAACTTCAACTCCGTATTTTTGTAAAACTCCGCTTTTATAAAGATCTATAACACAGTTAAGTGCGGTTTGTCCGCCGAAACTCGATATTATTCCTACAGGTTTTTCTTTTTCTATAACTTTTGTAACCCAAAACGGTGTTACAGGATACAGATAAACTTTTTTATCGATATCTTTGTTTGTTTGAACGGAAGCTATGTTTGGATTTACTACTATAACTTCAAGATTTTCTTCCTGTAAAGCTTTTACGGCTTGTGAACCGGAATAATCAAATTCTCCGGCTTGACCTATAGATAATGCTCCGGAACCGAGCAGAATTACTTTTTGTTTTTTATTTCCTTTGGATTTTAAAAAATTTAGTATCATAAAAATTTTCTCCGAAAATTTTTGATGTATGGATGTATGGAAGTATGGATGTATGGAAACTACAAATGACTATTTTTTTTCGTTATTGTCTTTTTCTATCCTTCTATACTTCTATTCCTCTATACCTCAAAATTGCCTTTGGCAATTTTATAACTTGTTTATAAATTCCGTAAGTATCCAAGCGGTATCGTTAGGTCCGCTTGATGCTTCGGGATGAAATTGTACAGACATAAAAGGTTTTGTTTTATGCTTTATACCTTCAACACCTTTATCGTTTGCATTTTCAAACCATAAAGACCAATCTTTCGCAATTGTTGACGGATCCACGGTATAACTATGATTTTGACTCGTCATAAATGCTTTTTGTTCCGGTATAATAAATACCGGCTGGTTATGACTTCTGTGTCCGTAAGGCATTTTCTTTATTTTTGCACCGCTTGCAAGAGATATTATTTGGTGTCCCAAACAAATACCTAAAACAGGTTTGTTACCGTTTAATAACTCTTTTACTCTTTCTACAAGGTCACCTGTATTTCTCGGGTCACCCGGTCCGTTACTTATAAGCCAACCGTCCGCTTCAACAGTTGAAAAATCAGTATCCCAAGGTACCAACTCAATTTGACAACCTCTGTCTACAAGCATTCTCAATATATTCCATTTTACACCGCAATCCACAACGGCAACTTTTTTCCTGCCTGTTCCGAACACCTTTCTTTCTTTTGCAGATACCGTCGGCATAAGATTAAATTTTGAAGGATCTATATATTCATCTTTTTTAAAATTTTCTATGAAAGGAAATTTTCTTATTGTATTTTCTTTTTTACATCCTTCCGGAACTATCCATCCGAAAAGGTTTCTTGTGTTTCTTATTGTTTGAACCAAATACCTTGTATCTATACCGGCAATTCCCGGAACTTTTTGTTCTATCATCCATTGTTCAAGAGGTATCATACTTCCGTAATGGTAACTTTCGTCGAATATTTCGGAAACTATAATACCTTGAGTTTTTATGGATGAACTTTCATGACCGAGAGCCGTTAAAAAATCGTCGTTTGTTAATTTAGGAACTCCGTAATTTCCTATAAGGCAAAAACTAAAAACAAGAATTTGGCCTATATAAGACGGATCCGACATTGATTCGCTGTAGCCGAGCATTCCGGTATTAAAAACCATTTCCCCGCTTACAGCGGCATCATAACCGATAAGTTTACCTTCAAACTTCATCCCGTTTGAAAGTTCCAGTACCGCCTTTTTCCTTTTTAAACTGTTTATCATAAAATTGCTCCGCAATACATCATTCTTCTTTAAACTTCTCGAACAACTGAATTATTGTCTTTGCTATATCGTTTATTGTTCTGCCTGAATCCATAGCTTTTTTTCTTAAATTGTTATAAGCCGATTCTTCGTCCATATTAAATTTTTTCATTAATATGCCTCTTGCTCTGTCAACATTTTTTCTTTCTTCTATTTGATATTGAAGATTTACAACTTTTTGTTCCATATCACGGAACTTATGCGATAATCTTACGGCAAGTTCGGCAGTATGAATTAATACTTGTTTATTTACAGGTTTTGTTATACAAAATATATCCAATGAACCTTTTTTCAATTCGTCTATGTTATCGCTTTGAAAAGGATTTGCAAGAATTATTGTCGGACATATTTTTAATTCTTCTATTTTTACGGCAAGATCGTAACCGGTCATATCTTCCAAAGCATAATCGGTTATAATAATATCGGGTAAAACCTGATTAACTTTTCTTAAAACTTCATTTCCTGATTTTTCTATGTGTGTAATTACAAAATTGTTTGCGGATAGTGATAGAAGTGCCTTTAATTCTTCTGCCTGTTTTTGTGAACATACCAACAATAAATTTGTTTCGTTCATAAAAGGTACCTCCTTAAACCTTATAAATTACAATTTATAGGTTTAAAACTAAATTTGATATTGTGCTTTTGCAAGAACTTTGATCTATTCACAGATAAAGGTGCTTAAAGATTTTTCTTTAAGCACCTTTGCTCAATATCTTTATTTAGTTTCTTTTAATTGTACTCTTTTTTTTTATTGGTGTCAATATTTTTGTGTTGGTATTGTGCAGATTAAAAGCTGATTTGCATTCTTATCGAACTTACATAAGCCGTGTCGGCATTTTCGTCGAAGTAAGGATTTTCCACTATTTGAAAATCCGGTGAAATTGCTAAATAACTTGTCACATTCCAACTATAATAAAGTTCCAAATGATTTTCCGATTTTGCATTTTCATTAACACAATCTTTGTATTTTTCCGAAGGATCAACTTGCCCGTAAGCAAAAGCTATAATATCTTCTTCTCCTATAAGACTTACTTTTGACTGTAAACCCAAACTCCAAGTTTGCGAAGCACTGTCAATGTTTTTGTTGCTTAAGCTGTATCTTGCAAAAGCGCCGAAAATATCGGAAAGTTGCTGATCTATGCTGATACCGAACCCGTAATCTTTTTCAGTATTTTCATTGTCGTCTGTTTTTTCATAATCATTTGTATTTACCCAACCGTAAATTCTATAGTTTCCTTCCATATCATCTATGAAATTCGGTTTAAAATTTACCTGTGCGGAAGCAAAACCGTATTTTGTTAAATCTTGATAATTACCTGCATCAAGATATTGTACCGCAAAATCCACAAAATTCGTTTCGTAAATTGCTTTTATACCGAAAGCATTATCCGAAAAATTGATATTTACGGCATTTCTGAACATACTTCCTATAAATTGTGTTGTTTCATTGTTTGCATAAGAATTGTTATCTAATGCTAACGTAGGATCCAATATACCGGCAGTTACTGAAAAAGCATCCGTAAATTTATGTTCGAACCATGCTTCACTTACTCTTACTACTCCGGTATCATCGGCATCTCTGTTAACACCGGCATAAGAATCCAAATAATAGTTTATATTACCTTTACCGGTCTCCAAATGAATAAAAGCTTTATTGTTGTCATCAAAAGTTTTTTCGATTGTTAAGTCTACCGAATATTGTCCTATAGTAGGAGTTTTGTTTGTTTCTAATACTTCCCCATCGGCACTTATGGGATCAATCACATTTGAATTATGCAGATTTTGCAAATTCAATGTAATACCACCGCCGACTGTTAAACCCTCCAAAAATTCAAGTTCTTGTGCATAACAATTTTGTATCAAACTTACAGATACAATAAACAACAAACATAATATTATTTTTTTCATTTTTATATTTTCCCCCGTATTATACTGCGGTTTCTCCTTCTTCACCGGTTCTGATTCTTATAACTCTCTCTACAGGATAAACAAATATTTTTCCGTCACCGATATCACCTGTTCTTGCATTTTTTATTATAACATCTATAACTTTATCAACCATATCATCTTTTACTACAACTTCGATTTTTGCTTTCATAATAAAATTTACACTGTATTCCTTACTTCTGTAAATTTCTTTATGTCCGCCTTGATTACCGAAACCTTCAACATTGGACTTTGTAAGTCCGTTTACTCCTATTTCTGTAAGAGCATTTTTAATATCTTCGACAATGTAAGGTTTTACTATTGCACAAATTTTTTTCATTTTTTTCCTCCAATCTTCAAATCTTCTAATCTTCCAATCTTCTAGAATCTGTATCCGCTTTCGCCGTGTTGCGACAAATCAAGTCCTTGTAATTCTTCTTTATGCTCAACTCTTAAACCTACAAACTTATCAACGATTTTCAATATAATAAATGATACTATAAAAGCATAAACTATTGTAGCAACAACACTTATTACCTGAATTTTAAGAAGGGTTACTCCTCCGTCTGCTCCGCCGGGATTAACCAATGTAGTTGCGAAAATACCTGTAAGTAAAGCACCTGCAATTCCGCCTACACCGTGAACACCGATAACATCAAGAGAATCATCATAACCGAATCTTTCCTTCAAGTTAACAGCAAAGAAGCAGATTACTCCACCTGCAAAACCTATGATTAATGCCGATATCGGAGTAACAAAACCCGCGGCAGGTGTAATGGCAACAAGTCCTGCAACTGCACCTGATACTGCACCCAAAACCGTAGGTTTTCCTCTGTATAACCATTCTGCAATCATCCAGGAAAGTAAAGCAGCACCTGCGGCAATATGAGTTACTACAAAAGCCGATACAGCAAGTCCCGATGCTTCCAATGCACTGCCTGCATTAAATCCGAACCAACCTATCCACAATATTGCAGCACCTATAAAAGTGATAGGCAAATTGTGAGGCGGCATTGCTTCTTTCTTGTATCCGTTTCTTGTACCCAATACCAAAATTGCGGCAAGTGCAGATGTTCCCGATGCGATATGAACTACAAGTCCTCCTGCAAAATCAAGACCTCCGAGATTTTTTATCCAACCGTCCTGTCCCCATACCCAATGTGCTATCGGACAATAGACTATTGTAAGCCAAACTGCAATAAATATTATAAATGCTTTAAATTTAAACCTTTCTGCAAAAGCACCCGTAATAAGTGCAGGTGTTAAAACCGCAAACATCATTTGAAAAGCCATAAATAGTTGATGCGGCAGAGTTGACGAATACGTAGGATCCGGTTCAAGACCTACACCGTCAAGGAAAGCCCACTTTAAACTACCGATTACATGCCCTATATCCGGACCGAAAGCCAAACTGTAACCGTAAACAAGCCAAATTACGGTGGCAATACCTAAAACCACAAAACTTTGCATTAACATACCTAAAACATTTTTTCTTCTTACCATACCGCCGTAAAACAATGCTACTCCCGGTGTCATTATCATAACAAGAGCCGCACAGATTATAATAAATGCCGTATCTGCTCCGCTTATGTTATTTACTTCTTGAACAACAACTTCTTCTGTTACTTGTTCAATTTCTTGTGCATATACGGGAGAAAATACACAAAAAGAAATTAAAAACAAAAACATCGATATTAACAACTTTCTCATTTTGTTCCTCCTTCTTTTTTTTATTTTTTCCTCTCTAAAAAGAAAGGAGTCTGAAAGATTTTTGCTTTCAGACTCCTTTGTCTTCATTTAAATATATAACGTATAATCAAATAACAAACTGCTAA
>CACWKJ010000047.1 GCA_902761395.1 uncultured Elusimicrobium sp.
ATGGGTTGTAACATGCAAAGACAGGGTGTTCCTTTGTTGGTAACGGAACAACCTTTGGTTTGTACCGGTGTAGAAGATAAAGTTGCAAAAGATTCCGGTGTATGTGTTGCAGCAAAAATAGATGGTGAAGTAGTATCAGTTTCAGCTGATGAAATTATAATTTGGAACGAAAAATCAGGTATAGAAGTTCATACGTTAAATAAATATTTAAGATCAAACCAAGATACATGCATTAACCATATTCCTATAGTAAAAGTAGGTGACAAGGTTAAAAAAGGTGAAATAATAGCTGATGGACAAGCAACAAAGAACGGTCAGTTGTCTTTAGGCCAAAACCTTTTAATAGCTTTCATGCCTTGGGACGGATACAATTTCGAAGATGCTATCTTGTTATCAGAGAAATTGGTTCAAGATGACAGATTTACATCAATTCATATAAGGGAATTAGAAACCGAAGCAAGAGAAACAAAAGGAAGACCTGAAGAAATAACAAAAGATATTCCTAATGTCGGTGCCGAAGATTTGTTAAATCTCGATGAAAACGGTGTAATCAGAGTAGGTGCAACAGTTCAAAGAGGAGATATTCTTGTTGGTAAAACAGCTCCTAAAGGTGAACAGCAAACTACTCCGGAAGAAAGACTTTTAAGAGTTTTATTCGGTAAAAAAGCAGAAGATGTTCAAGATGTTTCTTTAAGAGTAGATCCCGGTATTTCCGGTAAAGTTTTGGCGGTAAGAACTTTCGTAAGAAGAGAAAAACTTTCGGAAAAAGAAGCCAAGAAAAGACAAGAAGAAATAACATCTACATACAAAGCTGCAAAATCTAAATTGGATAAAGAACAAAAAGAGCTTTTAGCCAATGCAAAGAAATCCGAAAAAGCAAAAATAGAAGATTTGTATAAAGCTAAAGAAGCTATACTTAAACAAAATTATGAAAAAGAAAAAGAAATGTTTAAGAAGGGTGATGAATTACCTGTTTCTGTAAATAAGATTGTTAAAGTATATATAGCAGCAAAATTAAAAGTTCAAGTTGGAGATAAACTTGCAGGAAGACACGGAAACAAAGGTATTGTTTCAAGAATACTTCCTGTTGAAGATATGCCAAGACTACCTGACGGAACACCGGTAGATTGTGTTCTTTCACCACTTGCTATTCCTTCTCGTATGAATGTAGGACAGCTTTTGGAATCAATGTTGGGTTGGGCAGGTAAAGTATTAAATACACAAATGGTAACTCCTGTATTTGATGGTGCCAGTGAAGAGCAAGTTAAAGAACAAATAAGAAAAGCTAAAGATTTATTGGTGTCACAAAAAACCGAAGAATTTAAACAGAGAGGTTTCAAAGGTAAAGAGTTAGAAGAAGCAATAGAAGATTATAAACTTCATTATTTACCTACCGATGATTGCCAGATTACATTGTATGACGGCAGAACAGGTGAACCTTTTATGGAAAAAATTACAATCGGTGTAATGTACATGTTGAAACTTAACCATTTGGTTGAAGATAAAATGCATGCAAGATCAACCGGTCCTTATTCTCTTATCACAAGACAGCCGTTGGGCGGTAAAGCTCAATTCGGAGGTCAGAGATTTGGAGAAATGGAAGTTTGGGCAATACAGGCTTATGGTGCAGCTCATGTATTGCAGGAATTTTTGACCGTAAAATCCGATGATGTTGACGGTAGAGTTAAAATGTATGACTCTATAATCAAAGGTGAAGCAATATCCGAACCGGGTATTCCTGAATCTTTCAAAGTTCTTATAAACGAACTTAGAGCATTGGGATTGAATGTTGATTTATTAAAAAAAGGTGCAGAAAACAACAGTAAAGAAGACTAAATAAAATACGGAAGGGCAACTATAAATGAGTATAAAAAATTTAAAAAATTCAAAGAAAAAGCCGCAAAATCTTAACTTCACGGATTTTGATGAAGTAAAATTGACAGTTGCAAGTCCTGAGGATATAAGATCTTGGTCTTATGGTGAAGTAAAAAAACCTGAGACCATAAACTACAGAACATTTAAACCTGAAAGAGACGGTTTGTTCTGTGATTGTATATTCGGGCCTACAAAAGACTGGGAATGTCATTGCGGAAAATACAAATATATAAAACATAAAGGTATTATCTGCGACAGATGCGGTGTTGAAGTTACGGAATCAAAAGTAAGAAGAGAAAGATTCGGCCATATAGACTTGGCAGTTCCTGTTGCACATCCTTGGTTCTTAAAGAAACCGCCTTCAAGAATAGGTATTTTGTTGAATATGAAAATATCTGACTTGGAAAAGGTTATTTATTATACGAAGTATGTTGTAACGAACACATTAAAAGATGCATCAGGTATAGTGCCTATTCTTCATAAAGGTTCTTTATTGAAAGAAGAAGAATATAACTTGTTTCAATATGGAATGAAAAGTGCTGTTGTTAGAGATGAATTGAAAAACGTTTTTGACGGTATAGTTGCAGAAGAAATTGAACTTGACAGTGATGAAAAAGTTTTGAAGAAACAACTCGACAGACTTATCAAAACAATGGCAGACTACAGCGGAGAAAAGAAATCCGATGTTATAAAGAAAATAGCAGAAAATATTGCTAACGGTGCAAAATATTATAAATGTTATTTCAAACCTCATTCAATATATTTTTATGACGTTGAAGGTTCACAAAAATCCGAATTGAAAAAAATTCTTGCTAATGCTTTTGAAAAGAGTCCTGAAGTTTCCGTTTCAGAACCGGATAAAAAGTTAAGAATAGAATTTTTTGATATTGATAAAGAAAAAGTATTTTTGGAACTTAGAAAAAATGCAGAAGGTTTAAAACCTTTTGAAGGTAAATTGAAAGTTGAAGTTTTCAGAATGGAAATGCCGATACTTAAAACATTTTCAAAACCTGAAACTCCTATATTGTTGGAAGATACCGATGTAAAAAAATTCAAAACCGGTTTCGGCAGTGATTTAAAAGTTGATATCGGTGCTTCTGCAATAAGAAAACTTTTGGAAGAAATAAATCTTGAAGAAGAACAAAAACAAATTCAAAAAGAAATAGCAGGTTGTTCTTCGGATATGGAAAGATCAAGACTTATCAGAAAGCTCAGAGTTGTAGAAGGATTCAAAAATTCCAATACAAGACCTGAGTGGATGATATTAACGGTTCTTCCTGTTATTCCGCCGGATTTAAGACCTTTGGTTGCTTTGGAAGGCGGAAGATTTGCAGCATCCGACTTAAATGATTTATACAGAAGAATTATTAACAGAAACAACAGATTAAGACATATTGAACAATTAAAAGCTCCTGCAGTGATGATAAACAACGAAAAGAGATTGTTGCAGGAAGCAGTAGATGCTTTAATCGATAATGATTCTATGTCAAGACCTGTAACAGGTGCAGGCAACAGAGTATTAAAATCTTTGTCTGATACATTAAAAGGTAAACAAGGAAGATTCAGACAGAACTTATTGGGAAAAAGAGTTGATTATTCCGGAAGAAGTGTTATCGTTGTAGGACCTTCTTTGAAACTTAATCAATGCGGTATTCCTAAAGAAATGGCATTGGAATTGTTCAAACCTTTTATTATAAGAGAACTTATTAACCAAGAAGGTGCAACATTAAAATCTGCAAGAAGAATCCTTGAAAGAGGAGATGTAAGAGTTTGGGGAATATTGGAAAAAGTAACAAAAAATCATCCGGTATTGTTAAACAGAGCTCCTACACTTCACAGACTTGGTATTCAAGCTTTTGAACCTATATTGGTTGAAGGTAAATCAATACAATTACATCCTTTAACATGTACGGCATTCAACGCTGATTTCGATGGAGACCAGATGGCAGTGCATGTTCCTATATCGGTAGAAGCACAACTTGAAGCAAAAATGTTGATGATGACAACAAAGAACATATTGTCACCTTCATCAGGTAAACCTATAACCGTTCCGGGACAGGATATCGTTTTGGGTAGTTGCTTCATAACAAAAGAGAAAAAAGGTGTATTGGGTGAAGGAAGTATATTCTCAAGCGTAGATGAAGTTATAAGTGCATACCAACAAAAAGAAGTAGATTTACAAGCAAGAATAAAGGTTGCGGGTATAACATCGTTGAGAGATCCTAACCTTAAAGACAGCGAACAAAAAGATTTATCAAAATGGAAAAATGATGATAAAAAAGGAATAATTAATTATACAACAGTAGGTAGAGTTATATTTAATGAACATTTACCTAAAAATGATGACGGTTCTTATGCATTGGGATATAAAAACAAATCATTCGGTAAGAAAGATTTGGTAGCGATTATCGATGAATGCTTTAAGAAACTCGGTCAGTATAAGACAGTTGTATTGTTGGATGAAATTAAGAGCTTAGGTTACAAATATGCAACTTTGGCAGGTGTATCGATTTCTATAGATGCAATGAATGTTCCGCCTGAAAAAGACAAGATGGTTTCCGAAGCTAAAAAACAAGTTAAAGCAATTGAAAAACAAGCAAAATTAGGTTTGATAACAGAAAGTGAAAGATACAACAAAATCATTGATATTTGGACAAAGGTTACAGACGGCGTTGCAGATATCATGTTTGATGAAATGAAAAAGACTGAAAATGAACCTTACGAACCTAACAAAAACAGATTTAATTCAGTTTATATGATGGCGGATTCCGGCGCCAGAGGTTCAAGACAACAGGTAAGACAGCTCGCAGGTATGAGAGGTCTTATGGCAAAACCTCAAAATAAACTCTCCGGAGGCGTAGGTGAAATTATCGAAACACCTATTATCGCAAACTTCAGAGAAGGTCTTTCAATATTGGAATACTTTATTTCTACTCACGGTGGTAGAAAAGGTCTTTCCGATACTGCATTGAAAACCGCAGAAGCAGGATACATGACAAGAAAACTCGTTGATGTATCTCACGATGTAGTTGTAACGGAACACGATTGCGGAACTCCTAACGGAGTGTTCATCGGAGATTTAAAATCAGGTGAAGAAACAATCGAAAAGATAGATGAGAGAATTGTAGGTAGAGTTGCACTCGACAACGTTGTTGGTATTATTCAACACGGTGATGATATACAAGAAGAGCTTATTGTAAAAAGAGGAGAACTTATAACTCTTGAACAAGCAAAGAAGCTTATGGAAGCAGGTATCGATAAGATCGGTATCAGAAGCGTATTAACTTGTGAAGCGGAACACGGAGTTTGTGCAAAATGTTACGGATTAAGCCCTGCGACAGGTAAACTTGCAGAAGTCGGTGAAGCAGTAGGTGTTGTTGCTGCTCAATCAATCGGTGAGCCTGGTACACAGCTTACATTGAGAACATTCCACATCGGTGGTGCTGCAAGTACGGTTACACAGAAATCCGAAATATATGCGGAAAAAGACGGAACAGTAGATTTTTATAATTTAAAATGTATTAAGAACAGAGACGGTGAAACGTTAGTTGTTAGCAGAAATACGGAACTTGTATTTACGGAAATGTCTCCGAGAAGAAGACAAGTTCACAAGATTCCTTACGGTGCCGTAATATATGTTAAAGACGGTCAGGATGTTACATTGAAAGAAGATCCTGCAACAAAAACAAAGAAACATATTTTACTTGCAAAATGGGATCCTCATTCAAAATCAATTATTTCAGAGTACGAAGGTAAATTGAAATATGTTGATATAAAAGACGGTGTTACATTACAGAAAGAAAAATCAAAAATTACCGGTCAGATTGAAAGGGTAATTATTGAAGACAGAACAAGAAAACACAGACCTAAATTCGTTATTGAAAACGGCGGTAAAACAGTAGTTGAATATCCGTTACCTGTAGATACAACTCTTATGGTAAAAAGCGGTGACGAAATTAAGGTTGGTGATATATTAGCCAAAATGCCGCAGGAAGCAACAAAGGTTAAGGATATTACCGGAGGTCTTCCGAGAGTATCTGAATTGTTCGAAGGAAGAAAACCTAAGAACGTTGCAGTTGTTTCCGAAATCGACGGTATAGTTAAGTTCGGTGAAGCAACAAAGAAAGGTGCATTGAAAGTTAAAGTTGTTGATCCTGAAACAAAGATAGAAAAAGAATATGTTATTCCGTTAGGAAGACATTTAGTTGTATACGAAGGGGATAAAGTAGAAGCCGGAGAAGCTCTTTCCGACGGTGCAGTAAACCCACATGATATTCTTAAGGTAAAAGGTCCGAAAGTTGTTCAGGAATATCTTGTAAACGAAATACAACAGGTTTACAGATTACAGGGTGTAGCAATTAACGATAAACATATAGAAGTCGTTGTAAGACAAATGTTGTCCAATGTAAGAATTACCGAAGAAGGTTCAAGTAAGTTCCTTAAAGGTGAAATTATATCAAGATATAAATATGAAAATGAGAGAAAGAAATTGAAAGCGGAAGGTAAATCTTTACCTAAAGCACAGCCGGTATTGCTAGGTATAACAAAAGCCGCACTTTCATCGGATTCATTTATATCGGCAGCAAGTTTCCAGGAAACAACAAGAGTATTAACGGAAGCTGCAGTGTCCGGACAAATAGATGTTCTTAGAGGATTAAAAGAAAATGTTGCTATAGGTCATTTAATACCTGCTGGTACAGGACTTAAAGCACAAGAAGATAAATAAAAATAATTTTAAAGAAATTATAAATTAAATTAGAGGGAAGGGAAGAATGCCAACAGTTAATCAGTTAATTTCAGGCGGAAGAAAACAAGTTATACAAAAAACGAAATCTCCTGCATTGAAAAGTTGTCCACAAAGAAGAGGAGTTTGTACAAGAGTTTATACAACAACTCCTAAAAAACCTAATTCAGCTTTGAGAAAGGTAGCCAGAGTAAAATTGACATCGGGATATGAAGTAACTTCATATATACCTGGTGTAGGCCATAACTTACAGGAGCATTCAATTGTTCTTATAAGAGGCGGAAGAGTAAAAGATTTGCCTGGTGTTAGATACCACATCATCAGAGGAGCATTAGATGCTACCGGAGTAGATGGCAGAAAACAATCAAGAAGCAAATATGGTGCAAAAAAAGCTAAAGCAGCAAAGAAATAATATAAAAGTATATAAGTAAAAAGAGGATAATCAAATATGCCAAGAAAAGCATTAAAACCAAGAGAAAAAAGAGGAATGCCAAAAGGCGATTCTGTTTATAATTCAGTATTAGTAGCAAGATTTATAAATAAGTTAGACCACAGAGGAAAAAAGAGTTTAGCTGAAAAAATAATTTATAAAGCATTTGAAATAATGAAAGAAAAAACCGGTGAAGAACCGTTGGAAGTATTCAACAGAGCTATTGAAAATGCAAGACCGTTATTGGAAGTTAGACCAAGAAGAGTTGGTGGAGCAACATATCAAGTTCCTATGGAAGTTCCTATGATAAGATCAACAACTCTTGCTATGGACTGGATAATGGAAGCAGCAAGAAGTAAAACAGGCAGACCTATGTGTGAAAAACTTGCACAAGAATTCATGGATGCAAGCAAAAAAGAAGGTTCTGTTATGAA
>CACWKJ010000048.1 GCA_902761395.1 uncultured Elusimicrobium sp.
AGATGTTGCAGCTCAATATCTTAATGTAGAAAACACAATTGAAATCGGTCCTGATGAAGAAATTAACAACGATGATATTACAAGACATGGTTTTGTTTCAGCACAAGTAAATTTTAAACCCGGCCTCATAGAAGATATGGAAGGAAATTACAGAATTTATGCTTGGGGTTTACTTGATGGTGGCACAAAATGGGAAAATGATGAACAAACAACGGATTATGGTTTCGGCGTTAGTATAGATCAACAAATTTCAGATATTTTCGGTGTATTTGCAAGATATAGTTGGAAAAGAGATGATGCTGTTTCTTCTGCAATTAGCACTTTTGACGGCGACTATAATTCTCCTTGCAATCAGACATGGAGTATCGGTGCACAAGCAAAAATTAAAGCTTTGGGTGATGAAGATATTGTAGGTTTGGCTTTCGGCCAAATGATGGTTTCCGATAAAGCAAAAGATGCTTATGGATTAGATTTCAAAGCGGAAGATCATTTAGAAGTTTATTACAGCTGGAATATAAGTGACTATTTAGCCGTTACACCAAGCATTCAGTATGTAAACAATCTTTGCGGTGGAATGTCTGAAGAGTTTGGAACAGATAATTCCGCTTTCGTAGGTTCAATAAGAATGCAAATAGGTTTCTAATAAAACGTCGTGACGAGAATTTACTTTCTCCACAGAAGAAAACGGATGCAGTTTTATGCCAACAAACTCTGCATCCGTTTTCCTTTTTCATTTTAAAATTGATAGAATATATATATTATGAAACAGGAAATAAATTATTCGGAATATTTTAAAACAAAAGTATTGGAAGAAATTTGCAGATTGTTTTTTGAAAACAATCTTGATGACATAAATCATTTGCCTTTTAACATTATACCTAAAGGTAGTGATGCTCAGGCTCGTTGTTGTGTGTATAAGGAAAGAGCAATTTTAAAATTAAGAACTCTTGCGGCACTCGGCTATTCCATAAACGATGTCGATGAGGCATTGCCTTTATCGGATTACCTTAAGCCGGAAAATGAAAAAAAATATAAAACAAACAACAAACTTTTAACCGTGCTTGAGTCCGCATGTTCGGCTTGTGTTAAAAGCAGATTCATGGTAAGTGAAATATGTAAAGAATGCTTATCCAGAAAATGTATAAATGCCTGTAATTTCGGAGCAATATCTTTTGAAGATCATAAAGCACATATAGATACGGATAAATGTAAAAACTGCGGAAAATGTAAAGAAGCCTGCCCTTACAATGCAATTTTAAAACTTGTTGTTCCATGCGAAGAAGCCTGTCCCGTAAATGCAATAAAAAAAGACGGTAAAGGCAGAGCAAACATTGATCACAGTTTATGCATAAGTTGCGGAAAATGTATAAGTGCTTGTCCGTTCGGTGCCATAATGGTAAGAAGACAACTTCTTGATGTTCTAAAACTTTTGCATACAAAAAAACTTGTAGCATTAATAGCACCTTCCATAACCGGACAGTTCGGTGCTTCTGTCGGCAAAATTACAACCGCTCTTAAACAAATAGGTTTTGAACATGTTTTTGAAGTTGCTTTAGGTGCTGATATAACAGCAAAAAAAGAAGCGGAAGAATTTGAAAACAAGTTGGTAATAAACAAACAACAATTTATGACAACATCGTGTTGCCATGCTTATATAAGATTGGTAAAAAAACATCTTGAAAAATTAAAACCGTTTGTGTCGGATACTTATACACCAATGCACTATACAGCAGAAATTGCAAAGCAAAAATATCCGGACTGTATTACGGTATTTATAGGACCTTGCTTATCGAAAAGAAAAGAAGCACAGGAAGATCCTTTGATAGATTATGTTTTAACATTTCAGGAATTGCAGGCAATAATTAATACGAAACATATAAACATAGATTTATGTCAAGAAACCACATCGGAAGATGTTCCTACAAAATATGCAAGAGAGTTTGCCGTTACCGGCGGAGTATCTCAAGCATTAAAACATTACTTAAGAATTGATACGAAATTTATAAAAGATGAACTTATTACCGATTTGGATAAGAAAAATGTTTTAAAACTTTCCGCATATGCCGACGGGCATTGTAATTCAAACCTGATAGAAGTTATGGTATGTAAAGGCGGATGTGTCGGCGGATGCGAAACAATAAAACCGATAAAACAAGCAAACGAAGATGTTAAAAAGTTTTCTAAATAAATTTGGCGAAACGGATTTGTCTTTTAAGTTCTAACTTTGTATTTGCCTCCTTCGAGTACTCATCGCTTCGCTATTATTTAAGTACACTTCAGTCGGCAAATACCTTGTTATAACTTAAAATCCGTAAATCCTTTGAGAGCCGATAACGACAATAATAACGAAAAAAATATATAAAAATTTTACAACATTTTTCTTTTTTAATATAATGTTGTTTCAATCATAAATTTCCGTAAGGAGATATCATGGGATATACTAAACAAGACGTTATTAAAATCATTAAAGAACAAGATGTAAAATTTATCAGATTACAGTTTACCGATATTTTCGGCCAGCTTAAAAATGTTGCAATAACCGCAAATCAAATAGAAAAAGCCTTAGACAACAAATGTATGTTCGACGGTTCTTCGATTGAAGGTTTTGCAAGAATCGAAGAAAGCGATATGTACTTATATCCCGATCCCGACACATTTGTAATATTTCCGTGGAAACAGGAAGAAGGTAAAGTCGCAAGATTAATTTGCGACATTTATACTCCCGACGGAAAACCTTTTGAAGGTTGTCCGAGAAATATTTTAAAAAGAAGTTTAAAAAATGCCGCAAAGTTAGGTTATACATTTAATGTAGGTTCCGAACTTGAATTCTTTTTATTCTTAACCGACGAGCAGGGAAAGCCTACAACAAAAACTCATGATGCTGCAGGATACTTTGATCTTGCTCCTATAGATTTAGGTGAAAGTGCAAGAAAAGAAATGTGTTTAACTCTTGAAGATATGGGATTTGAAATTGAAGCAGCACACCACGAAGTTGCAAGAGGCCAACACGAAATAGATTTTAAATATGCGGATGCTTTAAAAACAGCAGACAACATAAACACTTTTAAATTGGTAGTTAAAACAATAGCACAAAAACACGGACTGCATGCAACATTTATGCCGAAACCGATATTCGGTATTTGCGGTTCCGGTATGCACATAAATCAATCGTTATTTAAAAACGGTAAAAATGCTTTTTACGACGAAAAAGATAAATTGGGGCTCTCAAAAATAGCATATAAATATATTGCAGGATTAATGTATCACATAAAATCTTTCTCTGCAATTTCCAATCCGCTTGTAAACTCTTATAAGAGATTGGTTCCCGGATATGAAGCTCCGGTTTATATTGCTTGGTCTGCAAGAAACAGAAGTCCGTTGGTAAGAATACCTGCAGCAAGAGGTGCTTCTACCAGAATAGAATTAAGAAATCCGGATCCTTCGGCAAATCCTTACTTTTTATTGGCATCTTGTTTAGCTGCCGGAATTGACGGAATAACAAAGAACATGAAAATAAAACCTGCTGTTGACAGAAATATTTATCAAATGACAAAAGAAGAAAGAGATAAAGCAGGTATAGAAAACTTGCCTCACAATTTAATAAATGCGGTTAAAGCAATGCAAAAGAGTGACTTAATAAAAGAAACTCTCGGCAATCATGCTTTCAATCTATACACAAAATCTAAAATTGATGAGTGGGATGCTTACAGAACAAAAGTTCATCAATGGGAAATTGATGAATACCTTATAAACTACTAAACGACAATTTACAATATTATAATTTACTAAAAAAAGCACCGAAAGGTGCTTTTTTTATGCAAAGAAAAAGCCCTTGGTGAAAGGGACAGTTATGGCAGTCCGTACCACAAGTTTTACTTGTACTACATCACCAAGGGCAATACAAGTATAACTGCTGACTAAACAGTTGTCAACAATTTTTTTCTGTTTAATAACAGGTAAAATAGTTATCAACTGTTACCATTGCAGGTATTATTTACTCGGTAAATGCAATAAAAAAACAAAAGTTATCCACAAGTTGTTAACAGACGTTTATAAAATTAAAAATTAGAAATTTTTAAATAACATATAAAAGAAAAAGGCCGGAATAAAAATTTCCCGGCCTTTTTTTATTTTCACATATTGCAAAACATATTATATTATTCTGCTGTTGTAAGTATTATTTCAACTCTTCTGTTTTGCGCTCTTCCTGCCTCGGTTGCATTAGAAGCTATAGGTTCTTTCTCTCCTTTACCGATTACGGAAATATTATTCTTTACTCCATATTCTACATTCAATGTTCTTGCTATGGCAGCAGCTCTTTTTTCGGATATTTTTTGATTAACACTGTCACTTCCTACACTATCGGTATGTCCTTCTATCAAAACATCTGCATCAGGATAACTTTCCAATTCTTTTGCAACTTCTTTCAAACTTTCTTTACCTTTTTTATCCAATTTATCTGTTCCGAAAATAAATGTAGGTTTATTTTTCAATTTAATGTTCTTTATTGTTTTCTCTTTCATTTTTTGAGCTTCTTGCTCACTTACAACTTTAGCTTCATATTCATCTATTTTTCTTTGCAATTCTTTCTCTTTTTCTTTCATTTCTTGTAATTCTTTGTCTTTATCTTGTAATTCTTTGTCTTTATCTTGTAATTCTTTGTCTTTATCTTGTATTTCTTTTTCTTTGTTTTGAAGTTCTTTTTTCTTATCCTGTAATTCATTTTCTTTATTCTGCATTTCTCCGTTTGCATCTTTTCTCAATTGAGAAATTTCTTCGTCTTTTTGTTTTAATTCACCTTGAACATCCTGTAAATATTGTCTTAAAACTTCTTCTTTCTTGGACTTATTATTTGGACATCCGAACTTATACATTAATCCTATGTTACCATAGTAGTTGTTAGATTTATCTGCAAAACTTGCAAGACCATTGGCAAATATCGTCCATGCATCGGATATTGCAAAATCTGCGCCCAAACCTCCACCGTAAGAGAATTTATCCAATTCAGCACTTCTTATATTCATCTTTGTTAAGTCTTGATAATCTAACAACGAAGATTCTATCTCATTATAATCTTCGGTTAAGTATTGTCTTACTCCTGCTTTTGCATACCAACCGAATCTCTTTATCTTTCCGTTTATGCCTAACCCTGCTCTTGCTTGAGCTGTTATAGTATCATATCCTTCTACCTTTAAGTTCAATGACTCTGCTCCTTTTTCTTCAAAGCCTTCATTGTTAATATAGCTTCCGGTTATACCTATAAACGGTTTCAAATAAATCTTATGTTTTGCTTGGCTGTCTTCTTTGTTCAAACTTATCTTATATCCTGCTTCCAAATCTAATGCTGCACTATATCCTTTATATTCACTGTTAGCTATTCTTTCTTCATCCATAAATCCGATTGTTCTGTTTGTTTCATATTGTTCGTATCCGCCTAACAACATACCTTTCAATAACCATTTACTATTTTCATATCCGCCGTAGAAACCTAAATTAATATCGTTCATTGTCGTTTTATCTTTCTTTTCTTTCAATTCACTTGTTCCGTATCCGCCCATAACTCCCATTGTCCAATTCTTTGCGGATATCATATCAAATCCAACCAAGAATCCGTTTACGTTTGTATCAAATTCAGGCGAGTTTTCGTTCTCTTTTACATTGTATGTATTATAATAATATTCTGCCCATAACTTATCGTGGAACCTGTTGCACGATAATGCATCTTGTACTCTTTCCTGAATTTTATCGTATACATGTTCTATCTTTGTATTGGTAAACGTTAACATTGTAGAGTTTGCATGTATTACTCCGGCTATATCATCCAATGCACCTTTTAACCCTTCTATATCATATGTTGATTCATAATAATACATCTTTTCCATAGCATCCAACGGATTTGTTATCTCTCCATCGTGTCCTGTTGATATGGAATCTATAGCGTTTGCTGCTTCTTGTTGGTTGTGACTTCTGGTAAATTCCAACGAATCCGCATAATCACTCTTCTTTCTTTGCAATTCAAGTTTCAAAGCATTTCCTTCGGTATATACTCTTGTCGAAATTCTTGTATCATAACCTTCTCTCAAATCTCTTGCATCGTTATCGTTAAATACTATGTTGCCTTCTTTATATTCGTATCCGTCTTCCAATGTTCCGGCATTTATTAAATCTATTGTTTCTTTTACATAATATTTTCCTTCCAAGTTGTTCAATGTTAACGTTGCATCTTCTCCGATCGTTGTTGTTCCGGTTACTTGTGTATTATCGTTATAGTGACCTTCGCTGTCCATATCGAATTGTCCGAACTCTACATCATAATTTCCGTTATCTTCAAATCTTAAATTGCCTTCTACTTTAAATGTTGTTGTTGAATTTCCCGGAGCAAGTGATGCATCTTTGCCGATTATCAAATCTCCGGCTTTAATATCTCCATAACCTTTCAATGTTGCATTTGCTACGTTCATTTCACCAGTAACTTCAAATGTGTTTCCGCTTCCGCCCATTGATGCATCATTGTTTATTATAAATGTTCCTGCCGTTATATTTGCATCTATCGCTTTGAAGTTTTCCGTTACCGTCATTGTTGCTTCACCCGTCTTGCTGAATGTTCCCATATCGGCTATTTCGTTCAATGTTACTTCTCCTTCAGCATCATAGAACTCTACCGCTGAATCTTCTGCTCCGCTTCCTGTCACTTTTCCGTTTATATTCTTCGTTGTTCCTCTTACCGTTCCGCTGCTTATTATCGTATCTCCCGCATATCCGTTTGTCTCCATCTGTAAATCCAATACTCCTTCTCCGGTCTTTACTAAATCTTCATTTCCGTATATCGTTCCTGTCATTGTCGTTGTGCTTCCTGCTACTGCTACTTCTATATTTACATCATTATGATCCGTTCCCATTATCTCATTGCCCAATTCTACTTCACTGTCACTGTTTATTATTAATTTCCCGCCATCCATATATATTGTGTTTTCACTTATTCCTTCTGCTGCTCCTATCTCTATTGCTCCTCCGCTTATTGTCGTTGTTCCCTTATATGCATTTTCTCCGCTCAATGTTACTGTTCCTTCTCCTTCTTTTACTATCTTTCCTGCTCCCGTTATTGCTGCTGCTATTTCTGCTTCACTGTCATCTTTCAAGTTCAATACTGTTCCTTCTCCGCTTAATGTTATGCTGTCACTTATATCCATATCCAATGCATCGGTTATTAATGTTGATCCGTCTGCTACTGTTATCGCTTCTGCCGTTATTGAACTTGTTCTTACATTCTCAAAATCGCCGCCTGTTATATTTATCTCTTTCTGTTCTATGTTCGCCTGGTTTGTTAAATCGTTTTCTACTACCAATATTCCTTCGCCGTCTTCCAACATTGTTATTTCATTTTTATTTGTTCCGCCGGTAAATGTTAATGTCCCGTTATTCTCTATTC
>CACWKJ010000049.1 GCA_902761395.1 uncultured Elusimicrobium sp.
CAACCAAATAAGTTAAACCGTTAGACGATGCATCCAAATAAGGGCTATCTATTTGGTAAGGATCTCCGGTTAAAACTATTTTTGTTCCGTTACCTGCTCTTGAAATAATCGTTTTTACTTCATGGGGTGTCAAATTCTGAGCATCATCTATTATTATGTATTGTTTCGGCAAAGATCTTCCTCTTATATAAGTAAGAGAATCAACCTCTATTTGCCCCGACTCAAACAAATAATCAATTTTTTCATCCACTTTTGCATCTTCATGACCTTTATCCATTAAGAATTCAAGGTTATCGTTTATTGCACCCATCCAAGAAGAAAGTTTTTCTTCTTTTGTTCCGGGCAAGAAACCGATATCTTTACCCATAGGAATTATAGGTCTTGCGATATAAAGTCTTCTGAATTGTCTTTCTTCAACCGTTTTTTGAAGACCGGCAGCAAGCGCAAGCAAAGTTTTTCCCGCACCCGGCAAACCTATAAGTGTAACCAATGAAATATCGTCGCACAATAAAAGTTCAAAAGCAAATCTTTGTTCGATATTTAAAGGTTTTAAACCCCAAGGTTGAGAATTTATATGAAATAAAGGTTGTATAATTTTTTTATCGGCAACATATTTACCCAAAGCACTTTTTGATGTTCCGTTTTCATCTTTTAAATATACAAATTCATTTGCATAAAATTCTATATTTTTAGGAACATCAACTTTGCCGTTTTTATAAAATTTGTCTATTTTTTCGGGTGAAACCTGAATTTCTTTCCAGCCTCTGTAAATTTCATCTATTTTAACTTTGGATTTTTCGTAATCTTGTGTTACAATATCCAAAATTTCGGCTTTTATTCTTAAGTTGATATCTTTTGTTATAAATATAACATTTTCGCCTTTTTGTTTAAGGTATAATGCTATAGACAATATTTGATGATCTGATTTGGAAACGGTAAACTCTTCCGGGAACTCTACTTTATGTATCATTTCTATAACGAGAGTACCGCCGTTTTTTAAAGGAACACCTTTTGTTAATTTCCCTTTTGCTCTTAAATCATCCAATCTTCTGGAAATTAATCTTGCTCCTCTACCTCTTTCGTCGTTAAGTTTTTTAAAGTTATCTAATTCCTCAATTACAGTTAAAGGAATAACTACTTTATTCTCCTTAAAAGCAAACATTGAGTCAGGGTCGTGCAACAAAACATTTGTATCTAATACAAAAGACTTTATAGCCATTCTATCCCCCTTTATATAAACAACATTTTTTTAATATTCTTACCATATATTATAATCAATTTGTATTGAAAAATCAAATAATAATTAAATGCACCATATACAGCAATATATTATCTTTTATTATTAAAAAAATTTTTTATTTTGTATAATACCAAGAAAATTATTCGGAGCTTTGTTATGGAAAAACTTATAAAAGAACATACAATATCAAATCACGAATGTGACAGAAACGGAAGTATAAAAATAATAGGTATATTTCATTTGTTGCAGGATATGGCTGATGCTCATGCCGAAAAACTTAATGTAGGATACACTTTTTACAAACAAAATCATTTGGCTTGGGTAGGCAGGGCTTATCACTTAAAAATATACTCTTTGCCGAAGATTTTCGATAAAGTAATTCTCGAAACGTGGCCTTGTATAAGAACCGCCCTTATTGCAACAAGAGATTTTTTTATAAAAGATGTTAACGGAAATGTTTTGATTGCCGCTTCAAGCCAATGGGCAATGATAGATACAACAAAAATGAGACCTGTAAAACTTGACAGTTTTAATCTTACTTACGATATTTTACCGGAAAGAGCCGTGGAATCCGATTTTGCAAAAATCCAATCCCCGCAACAAATAACTTCGGAAAAGCAAATACAAATAAGAGAAGATGATATCGACAGTAACGGACATGTAAACAATTGTGTTTACCCTATGTGGGCAATGGAAACATTTACTCAACAATTTAAACAAGATCATATTTTAGATGAAATGGAAATAAATTTTAAAAAACCTGTTTTTATACAAGATAACATTGTAACGGCAAAAGTTCAAAACAATTCAGAAACAGATTTTACGATTTCCATAGGAACACCGGAAAAAGAAGCCGCATTGGTGAAGGCAAGCTTCAAGCAGAAGATTGGATGATTGGAAGATTAGAAGATTGGAAGTTTTTTGAAAAAATTATTTAATAATTTTTTCAAAAACATAGTCGTCCATAACAAAACCGTTACCGATATCGGCAACTTGTTTTCTTATCACGACAAAACCCTTATGTTTATAAACTTCTATCGCATGATTATTGTTTTTGTTTACCGTCAACCAAACAGATTTTAAGTTTTTTTCCTTTGCTAAGTTTTCGATAAATTCAAAAGTTTTCGAGGAAACACCTTTTCCCCTGTATTCTTTTAAAATATAAAGTTTGCTCAAGAACAATTTTCCGGATTCTTCATGAAGTCCCGTATATCCGGCAACATTATTATCTGCTTTTATTAAAAAATAAAGATAATTATTTTTATTTACAGCTTCAAACAAAGGATTAAATGATTGAAATTTTTCTATCATATAATCTATTTGAGACTTTGATACAATTCCTTTATATGCCTCGTGCCAAACGACATTTGCCGTATCCGCCAAAACTTTTATTTGTTTTTCCGTCACTGCTTGTTCAAAAGTTATATTCATTTTATTTTCCCTGTTTTACAAGTTTCTTTGATAACCAAAACATACTTATTCCTACAAGTATCAATGCAATTATGCTTGATAAAGTATAACTTAAGTTAAAACCGATTTTTGCATTTAATATAAACAGCATATCTATATAAACAAAAAGTAAGCCCGGTAACAATGTAATAAAATAATTCTTTTTATTTTTATACAAATATATCGTTGCATAGAAAAATGTCGGTAAAACTATCAATTGGTTAACAAACATAAAGTATCTCCAAACAAGAGCAAATCCGTCGGGTTGAGATTTTACCAAATAGAGTAAAAGCATAACCGCACAAAAAACAGGAATATTTATTAAAAATCGTCCGGTAACTTTCGTTTGTTTTATTTTAAATGCATCCGATAATGTTAACCTTAAAGCTCTTAAAGAAGTATCCCCTGTTGTTATAGGCAATACAACTATTGCAATTATAACTATAAAAGCCAAATACGAAGGAACAAAATGTTCCGTAATAATTTGTATTGCGGGAATTTGACCTATAAATTTTTCGGGAACAATATGTAAGTTATAAACTGTCATTGATGCTGCAGCCCAAACCATAGCAATAAAAGATTCTACACACATCATTGCATAAAAAACTTTTCTTCCCTCTTTTTCGTGTTTAACCGTTCTTGCAATTATTGTTGACTGGGTGGAATGAAAACCTGATAACAGTCCGCAAGATATCGTCATAAAAAATATAGGTACCAAATAAAGTTTTTTGGGATGCATATTAAGATGAGTAAAATCTATTTCCTGTAAATTTACACCTTTTATAAAAAAGCCGACAACAACAAGAAGTGTTCCGATAATTAAAATAAGTCCGAGTATAGGATAGAGATTTCCTATAATTTTATCTATTGAAAACATTGTTGAAAGCATATAATAAACTATTATCGCACCGTAAATATATAAAATGGTATTGTTACTTAAAGAAAAATTAGAAACATGAAAAAACTTTGAAGCAATTAAATCTCCGGAAGTATAAACAAAAACCACCGCTACAAGGAGCATCATTATCGCAATTATTCCGAAAAATATGTAATACCAGCTTTTTCCCAAATATTTTTGTATTAATCCTGTTACCTGCATTCCGTTATTTCTCATCGATATCATACCTGCGGCATAATCGTGAACCGCCCCCATAAGAATACAACCGAGCGGAATTAAAAGAAATGCTATAGGCCCGAACAAAATTCCTTGTATAACACCTATAATAGGTCCCATACCGGCAATACTTAACAATTGTATCATTTGGTTTCTTTTTGTGCTTAACGGAACAAAATCAACACCGTCGTTTATTGCATAAGCCGGTGTTGGTCTGTCATCCGGTTCAAACTGTTTTTCAACATATTTCGAATATGTAAAATATCCTGCAAACAAAATTAAAAGCCCGACTAAAAAAGTAATCATTTTTACTCCTAAAAATTTCTTTGAAATTTTGAGGTATGGATGTATAGATGAATAGAGGTATAGAAACGACTACTGCACGAAACAAGAATACCTTCAAGTTATAATTTTCTATAATTATAGATTTTACAACTTTTTGAGATAAATGTTTAGGCAGCGGCTAACATTGCTCTGCAGCCTGTAATAAGATCATCTTTTTTCTCTAAAGAAACTTGTCTGTTCTTATAATCATCACCATACACCAAAATTATTTCTATTATTGTATTTATTGCCACATCTCTTCTTACACCGGATTCGGAATCAACAATTTTTCTTTCCGACATTATCTTACCTATGATATCTTTTCCGTTCATTTCTCTCTCTTGTGTATCCTCTTTGGATTTATACATAAGATTTACTTCTTTTTTATCGTTATTATCAAGTTGTAACATCAACATATGTCCCAACAATTTTTCTAAGTTTTTATCTGTTAATCCGAACTCTTTATTTTGTTGAGATAATGCTGTCTTCGCTAATATTCTTTCTTTTATTATTTCCGTAAGATATCCCTCTTTCAATTTTTCGCTTCTGCGAATAGTATCCAATATTATTCCTATTTCACTGTTTTCATTTATATTCAAAAGAAGATTATTCAAACTCGCCTGTATATCTTCTTTGGAATACTCCTGCAACGGTTTCGATAACTCCAATGCAGGTATTTTATTGTAATCTACGTTGTATATTATTCTTTCCATATCCGTTGTAGTAAGCTCTCCCCATCTCAAATTCATTTTAATTTTACCTAAGAATAATGCTGCAAATTCTCTTTGAACGGTTTTTATATTTCTTTGTTTAACAAAATGCTCTATTAAAATATCCACACCAATCATTATAGGCTTATCGGAAGTTATTATCTCTTTTTCTATACTGTCGGGTTCCGTTAAAATTTCTTTTATTTCCACTTCATCGCCAACACCGTAATCTTTTATTTTTATACCGTCTTTATCTCTTATTATTTCTCCGGATATTCCCATTGCTTCATAATCAGGCATATCTTCTTTTGATTTATCTATTTTATCCAAATAGATTTCTATACCGTTCTGTCTTAAATCGGATATAAATTCTTCGCTTAAATTTAATTTCTTGAATTGTGCTTCCGTTATAACTTTTCTCATTCTTCCTTTTTCTATCGCTGTTTTCAATTTATCCAAATCCGTTTCACCCATGCTTTCCAAACCGATTATCGTCTTTTGTCCGAACATTATTCCCATTGCTCTGTTTATTTCCAAACATGATAACATAAAATCTTTTTCTTCCCGTTCGTTTTTCCCGTACAATTCCATGGCACCTATTTCCAACACACCTTCATTCATACCTATTCCTTGTCCGTTTCTTACTATTATTCCGTCGGTTTCTATTTCTCCGGATAAGGAGAGTATTGATCTTATTTCTTCTTTTAATTGTTCACTTTCGTGTATTGCATTAACTACTTTTAGTCTTGAAATACCTTTTGCTCCGTATACTAAAGTTCTGCCAACCTTTATTTTGTATATACTTGCATCTTCCGCTTTTATACCGGTATTTATCAATTCATACTTATCTTGTAATTGTTCTATATCTTCCGAGATATAAATATTTATTAAGTTTGATTCTTCCGATTGTTGCTCTGCAGTTTCCAAAATATCCATTAATTGTTCTATTTCTGTTGATTTAACATTTTTATAATTTACGGCTACATGTTGTGCAATCGCCGATTTTGTCCTGATAAGAACACTTACAATCTTATCCATCTTCAAGAGAGATACAAAGTTAAACAAAGAACTGTCAAATATACCTCTGACTAACTTAACCATAGCAGACTTGGACATTTTTAATTTTTGAGGATCCGGCAATGCATCGTCCGTAAATTCAGGATCGAGATCCGAATACAAAATAATTTTATCGGGATCAATATTATATTGTTCCATTAAAACATTTTTATGCTTTTGACTTACAACTATAAAATAATCGGAACCGGCATGTTTTTTAGAAAATTCTTCCGAACGGAATCTTTCTATAAGTTCCGGTTCTACATCAAAATCTTCAAGTATTTTTTCATAATCCTGCCCTAAAGCAAGAGATGCATCGGTGTTCTTTTCTGATAAAGGTAACAATCCTGCAGAAACCACCGAAATATTATCCACACCTAATTTAGACAATCTGTCTTCAAACAACAAATGAGAAACAGCACTTCTGTTTATATTTGCCGTACATATAAAGCACACTTGTCTTCTGTTATTTTCTTCAATATCCGTTCTTAACCTCGATACGGCATCAGTGTTTTCGGTACGATCCTGTTTCTTAGAATATTCCAAACGTGTCAAAACTTCCGCTGTTTTAACCATTCCGTCTAAAGACAATGAGAATGTATTTCTGAAAAACTTTACAAGTCCTTTACTTTCCAATTTTGTAATTAAATTATCTTTTACCATCATAAAACGGTTAGGATTTGAAAGCAATCTTTTCATTGTAGAAAAGAATCTCATTTCATCTTCAAGAGAACCGTTATCATTGAAATATTGATTAAAAGTATCTTGGTTTTGTATATTCAAACAATCGTATGTTCCGAAAACGAATACAATTTTGTCCCAAAGTTCGGGATGTTGCTGTATATATTCAAGTTCTTCTCTTGTTTTAAACGAAAAATCGTGTGAAAATAAGTTTTTCGGTAAGAAGAATACTATTTTCTTATTATAATCCATACATAATCTTCTTACGTTGTCCATATACTCTTCGGTCGTCTTTGCAGAATATTCTTTCCCGTAAAAATATTCGTAACCTCTTTCCCAGGAAATCAAATTATTTCTTTCACAAATACCGCGGACTAAATTTACTTTTCTTTTTGATCCGTCAAAAACAGGAACATAACTCAATCCCAATGCAAAGCCGAAACTGTCTTCAACATATTTGTTTTCTCTTTCATAATAATCTTTGTGCATAAAGAACGTATATCCGCTTGTTCTTGATCTATACTTTTCAATACCTTCATTATTTCTAAAATCTTTTCTTTTTAATTTTCCGAGATATTTAACAAGATCGTAAATTGAAATAAATTCCGCACCGTTAAGTTTTGCCTGTTCCACAAATGTTAACGGTATTTCACTGTCTCGTATTTCTTTTCTTAAATTTATAGGTTTTAAAATTTTAGATAAAGGATGATTGAAACCTTTTTCTTTTTTGGAATCATCGGTTATATTCACATCTGTCTGAAGAAGATATTTTTTATTATTGGTTATAACAGCAACAGCATTCCACAAGAGATGAAATAATTCACCCGAATAAACAGCAGCCATCGTTCCGAAAAA